>JAUWMS010000159.1 GCA_030613045.1 Candidatus Latescibacterota bacterium
AGGAGGTCGCGGTGTTTACAGGAAAACACGCCGCTTTGACGGATAGGATTATCGGGGCATTTTTCACGGTGTATAACAGGTTGGGCTATGGTTTCACGGAGAAGGTGTATGAGAATGCACTGGCGCTGGAACTACGGAAACTGGGGCTGCAAGTCGAGCAGCAAAAACCGATCAGGGTGTATTACGATGGGCAAGTGGTGGGCGAGTATTTTGCGGATATCGTTGTGAATGGAGCCGTCATCCTTGAATTGAAGGCTGTTCGCCGATTTTTGAAAGAGCACGAGGCGCAACTCCTCAACTATCTCAAAGCCACTGCAGTGGAGGTCGGGATGTTGCTCAACTTTGGCCCCGAATCCGACTTCAGGCGCAAAGTGTACGACAACGACCGAAAAGGCTCTTTAACCTGGATTAAGAAATAGGACACGGATCACACGGTTTTTTTGTGTTTTGCCTCTATCCGTGTTCATCCGTGTTTATCCGTGTCCAATAGCCTTTGATTCTAAGTGTTGACTTTTTTTGCGAAGAAAGGATTCCATGAAAACGTATGATCTACTAATTCTCGGCGCTGGCCCGGGAGGCTATGTGGCCGCTGTCCGGGCTGCTCAACTTGGCCTCAGTGTCGGGATCGTGGAGAAGGACGAACTGGGCGGCACGTGTCTGAACGTGGGGTGCGTGCCTACGAAGATCCTGCTTGGAGCCACGGAACTGTTGGACGAGCTGGCGGTGTATAGAAAGCTACGAATCATGGATGGCGCGATTCAGGTGGATCTGTCCGCGCTTCAGCGGCGCAAAGATCAAGTGGTGCGGGCCTTCCGAAAGGGGATCGAGCGGCTGTTGGACACGCACGGCGTGGAGGTGCTTCGCGGATTTGGACGGATCACCGACGAGCATAGCGTTGAGCTGGAACTTGAGGATGGTAGCAAAGAGCAACTCCGTTTCCGACACCTGATCATCGCGACGGGCTCTTCGCCTTCGATCCCACGCGGCATGGCGGTGGACGGAACGCGGGTCCTGACGAGCGATTACGCCATCGCCCTTGCGGAGGCGCCCACCGATCTGGCCATCATCGGAGGCGGTGCCATCGGATGCGAGCTGGCGACCTACTTCAGGCGATTGGGCACGAAGGTTACCATCGTGGAGATGGCCGATCAACTCCTTCCGGGGGAAGATTCGGAGATCGCGAAGACGCTCTCCTCGGCGTTTGCCCGAAAGGGGATCGAGGTGCGGCTGAACGCCAGAGTGGAAGCCCTGAGATCGGACACGGACGGCGTGGTCTGCGCGCTTTCCGACGACGAAGAAATCCGATTTGAGCGGGCGATTGTCTGCATCGGACGAAAGCCGAATACAGCGGGCATCGGCTTAGATCGGATCGGACTGACGGACGGCGGCCCTGTAGCCGTGGACGAGCGGATGGAGACCGCGATTCCGCACATCTACGCCATCGGGGACCTCACAAACAAGATGATGCTGGCGCACGTGGCCTCCCGTCAAGGTGTGGTGGCTGCCCAAAACTCCGCCGGAGCGGACGTTCGGATGGAATACCACGCGGTTCCGGGCTGCGTATTCTCCTCTCCGGAGGTATTCGGCGTGGGCCTGACCGGGGACGCTGCACGCGAGCAAGGCCTCGAAGTGCGCACGGGGAACTCGCCGCTCGCCATCAATGCGAAGGCGCAGGCTTCGGGGGATCCCACCGGATTCGTCAAAGTGGTTGCGGAGAAGGAGGGTGGACGGATCGTGGGCGTGCAGGGCGTCGGGCATCACGTCACCGCGCTGGCCGCCGAAGCTGTGTTGGCGATCCAACATGGACTCACGATAGAGGCATTTTGCAAAACCATCCATCCCCATCCCACGCTCTCCGAATCGCTCCACGAGGCCGCGGAGAAAATGCTTCACCACGGATAACCACGGAAAAACACGGAAGAACCCGCTGCTAAGTTTTTGGACAAATTCGTTTTCTTAGGCTCACCGTCTCACTTTCTCACTTTCTTCCCTCTGCGGAGAGATGTTGTTCGCCCGCTTAGAAATTTCGGTGTGTCTCCGTGTATTTCTGTGTAATTCCGTGGTGAAAGGAGCTTTGCTTGAATCCCGACTATGCCCTGCGTTCCGATAGAAAACCACCCTGGCTGAGAGTGAGCGTGCGTGCTCCCGACGACCGATTGCGCAAGGCGCTGGATGGCCTTCATACCGTTTGCCAGGAGGCCCGGTGCCCAAACTTGTGGGAGTGTTTCTCCAGGGGGACGGCGACTTTTCTATTGATGGGGGACGTGTGCACCCGGAACTGCCGCTTCTGCGCGGTGCGCTCCGAAGTCCCGGCCCCATTGGATCGTTCGGAGCCGGAGCGCGTGGCCGAGGCGGTCGCTAGGATGGAGCTGGAATACGTGGTGCTGACGTCCGTGACGCGCGATGACCTCGAAGACGGCGGCGCGGGACATTTCGTCCAAACCGTGCAGACAATTCGGGAGTATCGTCCGACGGCCCGGATCGAGGTGTTGATCCCCGATTTTGAGGGCGACGAAAACGCGCTGGCCACGCTCCTCGAATGCGCTCCCGAAGTGGTGGGACACAATGTGGAGACCGTTCCCCGGCTTTACCGGAGTGTTCGCCCCGGCGCGGATTACGGACGATCTCTAAAAGTTCTGCGCATCGTAAAGCGTCTCGATGGCAACACCATCTCGAAATCGGGCCTGATGGTCGGACTCGGAGAGCGGGACGAGGAAGTGCGTTCGGCGATGCGGGATCTGCGGGCTGCGGGCTGCGATCTGTTGGTCATCGGCCAATATCTTCAGCCCACGCCGGAGCATCTGTCCGTGGTCGAGTATATCTTTCCGGAGCAATTTCAACGATTCGGGGAGGTTGCGCTGGAAATGGGCTTTAAGGGCGTACTCTGCCGTCCCTTGGCTCGGAGTTCCTATCAGGCGGAGGAGATGTACGAAGCGTGCGTGAAGGCATGAAACCCTTGCAAAAATTTCACCGCGGAGCACGCAGAGTGCGCAGAGAGATTCCCGAATGTTCTGTTTTTCTCCGCGTTCTCAGCGACCTCCGCGGTAAAATAACCTGCGGTAAAACAGACGGGATAGCCTTGATGAACGAAACGCCGACTCCGCCATGCATCATCCGCACCCTCGGGATGATGGACTACGACGAAGCATGGGAGCTTCAGAAAACCCTTCAGAGAAAACGCATCGCGGGCGATATTCCGGATACGCTTCTGTTCGTCCAGCATCCGCCTGTGTACACGCTCGGAAGAGGCGGACGATTCGAGCACCTGCTTCTCCACGAGCAGGAGTTGAAAGAAAAAGGGATCGCGTTTCGTCACGTGGATCGGGGAGGGGACATCACGTTCCACGGTCCCGGCCAACTCGTCGGCTATTTCATCGTGGACCTCAAAGCGCTCTATCCGGACCTGCATCGTTTCTTCCGGGACATCGAAGAAATCCTCATCCGAACGCTCGGAGACTATGGGCTGTCCGCCTCGAGGAAGGAAGGCATAACCGGCGTGTGGGTGGGCCGTGACAAGGTGGCCGCCATTGGTCTTGAGGTCAGACGGTGGGTGACGATGCATGGCTTTGCGCTCAACGTGCACACCGATCTGTCCTATTTTGAGGGGATCGTTCCGTGCGGGCTGTCCGATAGAGGAGTGACTTCCATCGAAAAATTGCTTGGTCGCCGGATCGAGCTGGATGAAGTGATGGAGCGGGTAGTGGCGCATGTTGAGGAGGTGCTGGATAGAAGGGGCGTGTGGGAAAGCGCGAATGCCCGCGTGAAACGTAGGACGTGAAACGTGAGGAACCCCCACTAAGTCTCCGATATTCAGGCTTAAAAAGGTTGGCATGAAAAAAAAAAGACTTTACAAAAGCTTCAAGCACACTTTTGCGTACTGGTTCGTTCTTATTCTGTTTGCCTCCGTTCGCAGACTGTCCCGAAAAACCGCGCTGCGCTTCGGAAAGACATTGGGAAGATCGGCTTTTCATCTTTTCTCAAAGGAACGAAAGAAGGTCCAAAAACATCTTTCCATCGCTTTTCCCGATTTTTCGCCGCGTAGGATCGGTCGGCTTGCCAGACAGGTCTTCGTCCATCTCGGCAAAAACGCCGTAGATATGATGCGGATGGGATCGAGCACGAAGGAGGAGTTGGATCGGATCGTGTCCTCCGAAGGCTTGAAACATTTGGATCGGGCGCAGAAGGAAGGCAAGGGTGTGCTCCTTCTGAGCGGCCATATCGGAAACTGGGAATTGCTCGGGGTTTATCTCACGATGAAAGGGTATCCCATCAGCGCTGTGGGCAAAAGCCTGAACAATCCCAAATTAGATCGCTTGCTCGTATCCCACCGGGAGCGGTTCGGTCTGAGAAACATCGCGCGGGGCAAAGCGACTCGTGAAATTCTTCGCGCCCTGCACCGGGGAAAATGTGTCGCCTTGCTTATTGATCAGGACACGAACGTCGAGGGGGCGTTCGTGGACTTCTTTGGCCGGCCGGCTTTCACTCCGACAGGCCCCGTTAGCCTATCTCTGAAATTCGGAGCACCTATCGTTCCGATCGCCATTCATCGGGAGCAGGACGATACGTACCACCTCATCGTACGGCCCCAAATTGAACTGACCAGAACCGGCGACGAAGCCGAGGACAAACGCATCAACACCGCGCACTGCTCGAAAATTTTAGAGGACTTTATCCGGGAACATCCCGCCCAGTGGGTTTGGATGCACCGGCGGTGGAAGACAAAGGCAATGAGTAATGAACAATGAAGAATGAACAATGAGCAATGAACAATAGCCCACCCCAATTCGGGATGGGGGGGCATGCTTAAATCAGTCCACCAAATTCTTAGTGAGGAACGCACCATGAAAAATAAACGAGATCGCATCCGACCACTCCGATGCATGGAGGGAGCGGGGGGCATTACTCATTGCTCATCACTCATTGCTCATTGTTTTCTGGTTTTCCTGCTCCTTACGTCGGCTTGCACGAAAATAGAGGAGCATGAGGCTCCCGTCGCAAAAACAGAGGAGTTGCCCGATCAGGAGTCGTGGAACTCGAAGATCATATTGTCGGAAGAGGGCATCGTGCGATGTATCATTCATGCGGGGCACCTCCAGCAGTTCGAGGCCGGGGAAATCGCCAAAATAGACGAAGGAATGAAGGTGGATTTCTTCGACGAAGAGGGAGAACACACTTCTCAACTTACCGGGCGTGAGGGCGAGGTGCATCAGAAGACCAAGGATCTCGATGCCTCCGGGGATGTGGTGATCATCTCGGACGACGGGGTGCGGCTCAGAACCGAACACATCCGATGGGAGCATGCCCGTCAGAAGATTTTGGCTCCGGGCGAAGTCACCCTCTCCACGGATCAGGGCACGGAGACGGGCGTGGGTCTGGAGGCGGACGCCGGATTTTCGCACTGGACGATGCGGGAAGTGACCGGCCATTCCGAAGAACGCTTCGGGAAACTTCCCAAGAAAAAATAACTTTACCGCAGAGCACGCAGAGACCGCTGAGAGACTTCCACAGAGAAAAAAATGAAAAACGAGAAAAACGACACCGGTGAAATTTTTTACAGAACACGCACGGACACGGACAGATCGGATTTTTCCCGCGTTTTTATCCGTGTTCATCCGTGCTCATCCGTGTCCAATTGTCTTTGTCTGATTATTCTGTTTCTGCTGATCGGGAACGCTTTCGGGTTGCAGAATGAAATTTCACCGCAAAGACGCAAAGAGCGCAAAGAACTTCAAGACGCGGCTTTTCTTTGCGTCCTCGGCGACTCCGCGGTGAAAAAATCCGAAACTGGCAATCCGCAATCCGCAATCCGCAATCCGCAATCAAAAGAGGAGATCCGCTTTTCCGCGGATGTCACAGAGGGGTCGCGCATCGGAGAGCACCTGGTCAAAACGTATAAGGGAAACGTAACCGTCACGCACGGCGAGACGATTCTGCATGCGGATGAGGCCACGTTCGTGCAATCCGAAAAAAAAGTGCTGCTTCGTGGAAACATTTCCGCGGCGGATTCGTCCACCGGGAGGCTCCTCTATGCGGACGAGGCCACGTATTATCAAGACGACGAGAAGATGGCGCTTCGGGGGCATGTCTCCGTAGAGGATTCGTTGGGCAGGATCACCTCGGATCGGATGACGTATCTCGTGTCTTCCAAAGAACTCACCGCGCAGGATGAGGTCGTCGCCACGCACGAAAAACAGACCCTGAAGGCAAGACGCCTCAAGACCCGGGGGGAGGAAAAAAGCACCGTCGCGGAGGGGCGTGGCGAATTTGCGGACGAGGAGAATCGGCTGACCCTCACGTGCG
>JAUWMS010000257.1 GCA_030613045.1 Candidatus Latescibacterota bacterium
GTTGGGATACGGAGAAGGAACGCATCCGGTTGCGATAACCGTAAAATTGGGGGTGCAAAAGGCGTATCGCATCTGGCTGGGCATGTATAGTTTCATTCAGCACTCTCGGATACGAGCGCGGTTGAGCGACGATCTGTGTTGCCGGATGATAAGTCCGCCACAGGAAATGGGAAGAATAAGTCTCCCTGTTTTACACGAAATCTTCTGGAAAGAGGCCGACTTAACGGGGCAAGAGTTGATCTTAGAAGCGGCTTACAGTCCGGATCACTATCCGGGAGCGCTGGCCTATATCCGTTTAGAACCCATTGAGGAGCGTCACCTGACAGAAGAAGAGAGCGTGCGTTATCCTCTGACGATCACGAACGATGGATACGGTATCTTCGGCGAGTTTCCCCATGCGCGCCCCGAGGATCTGCTTGAGTCCTTTGAAAGCATTCCGGATGGAACTTGTATGCGGTTGCTGCTCTGGGGTTGCGGTGAGGGAGATATCTGCAATTACCCCACCGAGGTGGGTACGTACCAGCCTCACGTTTCCGGCGCTTGCCTGAGCTATTTTTACCATACCATGTATAGCAATAGGAAGCTCTGGAAGGAGCAGGGATGGAATAGCCTGAAGTTGGTAAGGGACTATGCCAGAAACCGGGGATGGGAGTTTCAGGCCTACATCCGGGTGGAGGCGTTCTACGCGCAATATCCTTTTGATCGCATCCGCTCAAAATTCTTCCTGGACCATCCTGAGTATCATTGCTTTGATCGCGAGGGCCAACGCGTAGGGCGGTTGAGTTACGCCTATCCTGAAGTGCAAGCGCATATCCTGAGTTTGATAAGCGAGATAGCAGATTACGGCCCGGACGGTGTATGCCTAACCTTTGTCCGGGGGGTTCCGCTGGTGCTCTACGAACCCATTATGGTGGAAGGATTCAGGAAAAAACACGGAGTGGATCCGCGGACGTTAGACGAGTTGGATACGCGTTGGTTGGCGTACCAGGCCGAAGTAATTACGCCATTTATGAGAAGCGTTAAGGCGCTTCTAAAACCTCATCAGCGTTTGTCTGCGATCCTTCCGGGAAATGAATGGGACTGCAAGCGGTGGGGATTGGACGTCGCGTCCTGGGTCAAAGAGGGCATCGTGGACGATCTTTTTCCGGTGGGTCAGCGTTTCAACGAGGAGGATGTACACGTGGACAGCCCGGAGAACCTGGACTTTCAATATTTCGATCAACTGAAAGGGCGGGAGCACAAACGGGTCATTCCCATGCTGTATCCCTGGAACAAGTTTCAGGACGACTACGCGGGATGGCGGCGGCTCATGTTTTCATTTTTAGATCAAGGGGCGGATGGCTATGCCGTGTGGGACGGGACGAAGCATATCGGCAAGATCGGGGATATCGGCTACGAAGCGAGAAGCAGCGAAGGGATGCCTCCCAAAACGGTGTTCAGAGCCGTAAAACTGTTGACCCTGAACGGATATCGGTTCGACCGGTACCATCATTTTGAGGTGGTATAAGGAGGCTGGATGTATGATGCCTCTCCAAGTTAATTCTGATGCAGGGACAGCCTGGCGTTCCTCAACTGCAAAGCTCGCGAAGATGCAACGATACGCAGAGAGAAATACTTTGCGAACTCTGCACCTACTTTGGGTCCTTTGTGGTTAGAGGGACTCCGTTTCCCGTTTACCGGAAGATCAATTCCACACGGTGAAATTTTATTGAAAGGTGATGACTGTGACACTTCTGCCAGAACAAACGGTACTTCACCCGATTCCACCGGCGAATGTGAGGGTGTCGGGCGAGTTACTGAAGCGGCTCAAACGAGCAGCAAACAGGCTGTTGTATGAACCGCCGTATTCGGAAGGATACCTCCTCCACAGCGTGAACTACGCACCGGATACATTGAGCCACTTCGCCGATTGGAGCGGAGATATGAGCGGACGCTGGGTCTACGCGCTGACCTCGGCACAGCGGATCACCGGTGAGCCGTATGCGAAGTTGACGACAATTGCCGAGAGACTGAGGAAGTGCCAGAGGGGGGATGGGCATTTCGGAAAGGAGCAACCGATTTCCACCACCGATCGCGCCCAGATTTATGGCAACGGTTGGGTTTTGCTGGCTCTGACGGAATTTGCCCTGAGCACGGGTGATGAACATTTTCTCCAGGCGGCAAGACGGCTTGGGGACTACTATGTTACAGTTCAGGACTATTGGTTCGATTCCTCTGAGCGGATGAAGACTGATGAATTCTACGCCAAAGATTTTTCTAACTTCCTTCATGCCCTCGAAGGCCTTGTGCTCCTATACCGGGTTACACAGAAACCGCAATATCTGGAAATCTCGCGGCGGATGGCGGACAACCTGTTGTCCTTTTCCGAGTCAGATCACAGCCATAATTTTCTCTCTACGAGAAGGGGGCTTCTGGATCTTTACGGAGTTACGGGGGAAGCTCGTTACCTTGAAATGGCTGAAGCGGATTGGGGCAGAGTGCGAAATTCCGCCATGATTCCCACCGGAGGGGTCTTCGAGCGGTTCAAAGATCCCCGTAGAGATGAAGGATGCACCGAGGCGGATTGGCTGCGATTCAACCTTCAGTTGTGGCAGTGTACGGGAAAGACGCAGTACCTGGATTTGGCGGAACGAATTCTTCTGAACGACTTCTTTTACAACCAACTTTCCAATGGCGGCTTTGGTCACAACATCATCGCCCCGCTGCTGTCGAGAGACCCGCTGGAAGCCGTGTGGTGCTGCACCATGCATGGAACGCACACTTTGGCCGTTTTACCCCGGCATTTGGTTACGCACAGCGAATCCGAGATATTCATCGGTTTGTATGCGTCGTGTCAAGTTGTCGTCCCCTGGCCCGAACCCGTTTCCATAACAATAGAGACCGATTCCCCCGCAGTTAGCGAAATGAAAATCACCGTTGCGACAGCGTCCAGCTGTGAATTTGGTCTCAACATTCGGGTGGCGCCATGGGCAACGCTGGAACAAATAACTATAGACGGGAAACCCGTGGAAGGGAAACTGCGAGATAGTTTTATTCGACTCCAACAAAACTGGGAGGGAGAAACGACTATCGAGATGAAACTCGGCTACTGCTTGTGGATTGAAGCCGATGGGAACCCTGTACCTAAGTCTGAAATCATATCCGGAAGGGCATGGTTGGATGCCAGCCTGTTCTTTGGGCCGCTGCTTCTTACCCACAACACGGAGAGCATCGAGGGGGTCTCTCCGGCCCTTTTGCTTCCTGTGGATGGGAACGGACAGTTTGCCTCCGAGGTCATTACAAGCATTCAACAGAATCTTCAGAGCCGGAATTGCTCTCCCTTGTCACTCTATGAGGCCACGGGCGCAGAGGTTTGGGGGGAGCAGGAATCTATCGATGCCTTATTGACTGCTGCGTCCATCGCCCCGAAGCGCCTGTGCTCACTCAATCCGGCCAGCGAACGCCAAGGACGATTTTACAGGTTCCCTATTATCCTGACGGATGTTGAGTGAAGCTCCCCACCCAAAGGGCGGAGCATTCTCGACGACTTTCGTAAAACAAGAATGGAGACTATTATGAACGACAGACCTTTCATTCAATTCCTCGGCACGGGCGCCGGTGATTGCCTGGAGCTCTCTCCCCCAAACGCTGCCGATGCGAAGAAGATTGCCGATAAATATCCCGGAGGACGAAGTTTTCGCCATGCGCCCTCGCTATTCATCTCCCCGGATATAATCGTGGATCTTATTGGCCGCGCGCAGATGCAAGCATACGGGATTCCCGAGGAGGCTGTCCGGCATCTGCTGATCACCCACGCGCACGACGACCATTTCCAGCCCTTGGCCATTCTGGATGCGACCTCCGGATTGCCCCATCCATGGACCGTATATGGAAATACCACCGTAGCCCATGCGATGGATTTTGCCTCAACTCACAGATGGGATCCCTCAGAAGGTCGCTTCGAGTGGATCGAGAAACCCCGGGAAATATCGG
Organism: Candidatus Latescibacterota bacterium; assembly: GCA_030613045.1. Taxonomy (GTDB): domain Bacteria; phylum Latescibacterota; class 4484-107; order 4484-107; family 4484-107; genus 4484-107. Next base: position 3,973 of record JAUWMS010000257.1, read on the forward strand.
TTCAAACTGTGGGTCCCGGCCAGACTTTCACTGTGGGTGCCTCCACGGTGACTGCGCTTTCCGCCAAGCACATGATCGATGTCGAGCGGATGATTCAGCAGGAACAAGTCTTAAACTATGTGATCGAACGCGGCGGCAAAACCCTGTTCTACGGTCTGGATTCCTCCTATATGTTGCCCGAGAGCATGGAGGTCCTATCCGCGTTTCAGTTTGACATCGCCGTTTTCGACGCCACTTTTGGCCATCTGGAGATAGATCCCGGCAAATCGGGCCACCAAAATTTCAGGATGCTGGACACAACCATCGCGGAGTTCCGGGAGGCGAATCTTTTCAAGCAGGATGCGGTCATTGTCGCTGATCACATAAGCTATTATGAGGTCGAACCCTACGAAGAGATCGTGGAGGAATTGGCCGGGAAAGGGATTGTCCTGGCCTATGACGGGATGAGGTTGGAATTTTGAGTCCGGTACTCAAACATTTCGGTTAACTAGGTGGACAAAATTAAATTCATAAAATTTCATGTGTTTTCTATAAGGAATCCAGGAACCCAGGAGAGGGCTGTAGTGCATTTCGGAGGAATTGTTTTCTCCTGGCTTCCTGGTTTCCTAATTGTGAAAATGATTTTGTCCGGGAACTTACCCCACACGTTATGGTCATTGCGAGGAACCAAGCGACGAAGCAATCCCATAGGTAAACACAACAAACACCGAGATGGCGCCGCTGTCGCTCGCAATGACAAGGTGCTCTATGGCGTTTCAGAGGGGACTAAAATATGCTAAGGAGTGGTATAGAATACGACTTTTGCAGTTAAACACCGACGGACGAGGACATCCGTTACGAAAAGGTCTTTTCTCAGATCGACCCCGTGCAGAGGAAGACTATCCAAACTTAACGGAAAGGAAAAAAATGAATCCCGAAAGCGTGCTTTACCTGAGCCGGAAAGACGTGGAGCATGTGAATTTGCCCATGCCGGAGATCATTGATGCATTGGACGCGATGTTCAAAGAAAAGGGAGCGGGACGCGTTGAGATGCCGCCCAAACCCGGCATCCATACGCGCAAAGATGCGTTCATCCACGCGATGCCTGCCTATATCCCCAGTCTGGAGTCGGCGGGCATGAAATGGGTTTCGGGATATCCTGAAAA
>JAUWMS010000067.1 GCA_030613045.1 Candidatus Latescibacterota bacterium
TCGCCGCGCTTCCCCATTGATCCAGCGAATGGGCCACATAGGCCCCGTCACGGATTTCGACCGCCTCCTCCTCGTTGCTGAGGATCGTCGTATTAACCACCGTAGTTGCGGTGTCTATCACCGCATAAGGCCCGATGTAAACGTCCGCCACCTTCTTCGTATGCCGGATCGCCGCGCCGCGGTCGATCACGCCCACGTTCGACCGGACGGCCTCCACGTAACGGGATACCGCCTCCTCATAGCGCTCGATGAGCGCCCTGTCGCCCCTGGATTTGGCGATTTTCGCCGCCACCTCCACCGTGATCTCCGCGTAGGCTTTGACCTCTCTGCCGCCGGTCTCGATGGCAATGGGAAGCTCCACTCCGTTGCCGAAGACCGCCTCCGGACCCGTGGAGATGGTGCCGCAGTCGAACAGGACGGCGCCCTCTCTGACCACGTAATTGGACAGCAATTTGACGTCGCGCACGAGGACATTGCTTCCGATGCAGCAGTGGGTCAGTGTGCTGTTGGATATTCCCGCCGGGAGGAATATTCCGTCTCCAACGTCCATCTCTTTGTCGAATTTCCCCAGCACAACGGATCCAAAAAAGGACGAGTTTCGCACCCGGTCGGGATCGAAGCCCCGAACCACGCGTACCTTCGCCCAATCCGCTGCGAGGTTCCCGTTTTTCTCCAACCGGGCGATATCCGCATCCGTCAACGGGACGACCTCAGCCTCCCCAACCGCAGCCCGCCGGCCCCCATCCTCCCGAATAGCGGATATACTCCGGATCAACTCAGAGGTCTCGATGGCCTTGTTTACCAGCTCCAACGCATCTATATCCATGACAAATTATCCCCACGGCCGTTCGATGTATTCTCTCCGTTCCTCCTCCGTCATCTCGTAGAGCGTCTTAAAAAGCGTTCTATCCTCCTCGGTCAGTTCGATCTTGCGGCGCCCCATCGCCTTCTCCGCCGTATTGAGAAGCATGCTGAAGAGCCGTTTTCCCCCCATCAGCCTTTGGGTCTTGTTCTGCTTCAGTTCTTTCTGTTCCGCCGGCGCAATCCAGAGGAAAGAAGGGATAAACTTGGGAGGCAGCTTCCCCGTCGGGAGAATATTGTTCATCACCCCGATCATCGTTCCCGTGTTGAACAGCACGCCGATCCCCGTCTTCGTGTGATCGCCGATAAACGAGCCGATCTTGGTGCTGCCCGAATCCGTCTTTTTCCGGTTCTGAGGGTAGGGGCCGATGTGCAGTTCCACGCCGCTGTAATCGTTCTTCAGATCGCTGTTGGTGGTCATCGCTCCGAGATTGACCCATTCTCCAAGGTACGCGTGGCCGAGAAAACCCGCGTGATACTTGTTCGTGTACCCGTGGATGATGCACTCCTCCACTTCGCCGCCAATCTTACAAACAGGACCGATCGCACAGCCTTCCCGCAGATTAGTTCCCACGATCTCCGTATTCTTCCCAATGGCCGACGGGCCTTCGATCCGACTGTTCGGATACACCGTCACGCCCTCTTCGATGATGATCGGGCCATGCCGTGCATCCAGGACCACGAGGGGCTGAATCTCCGCGCTCTCGGCGATGTAAATATCGTCCTCACTACCTATCACGGCCACCGTAGAGGGAAGCTTACAATGAATGCCCTTTTTGCACGCCGCCTTAAAATCCTCCTCGATGGCCTCCGGGTTGAGGTTGATCAAGTCCCAGGGGTGCTCGATCAACCGCGCCTCGATCTGTTTTCCGGAAAGCTTTCCTCTCAATCCCGCAAGCAGGCGGTCGAAGGGCAGTCCCTTGTATGCCTCGATGGTGCTCGCCTTGGCCCGGAGATACACCACGTCCCCTCGACAGAGTCCCTCCTCCTCATCGCCTTCCAGTGGGAGTTCGTCCTGGCCCATCAGCCAGCGCCCGTTGATGAAAAGAACATCCGTATCCTCCAGCGCGGACAACTCGTTGACCGCCCCTTCCACCTTTTTCCGATACACGGGAGCCAGATACTCCCGCACGAAAAAGCAGATCTCCACGTCCTCAAAATTCCGGGCCACCTTCTCCCACAACAAGGTATGTCCGCACTTCAATTCAGACACCGGCCGCGTCATCGTCATCGGATACAAATTGGAGTACTTACCGTCTTCAAAAATACAGATTTTCATGATTCCTATCCTCCTCAGATAGGTTCAGATAGATAGTATGTAGCCGACCGCTCGATCACTCATCGCCTTCCCTCGAAAGCCGACGGTTTCCCCCCTGGCTCTGGACAACAGTAATGGCTGTCACAACTATGATATCCTGCACACTGGCTCCTCTGGACAAATCGTTCATGGGCTTTCGAAATCCCTGAAGAATGGGTCCATACGCCTGCGCCCCCGCCAGGTACTGGGTAATCTTATATCCGATATTTCCGGCGTTCAAATCCGGAAAGATCAATATGTTTGCTCGTCCGGCCACCCGGCTGAACTCAGGGAGTTCCTCCCTCCCCATCTTCAGCTTCCGAGCCGCCACCTCGACATCCACGGCCGTATCGAGTTGAAATTCTCCGTCAATATCCAGATCAGGAGCTTTCTCATTGGCTATCTTTGTGGCATCTAATACCTTGTCCACCAAACGCCCCGCCGCACTGCCCTTCGTAGAATAGGAGAGCATCGCCACCCTGGGCGTCCAATCGAACAGGGTCTCCGCGTTACGGGCCGCGAGGATGGCAATCTCTGCTAACTCTTCCGCGGTAGGATCGGGATTGACCCCCGCATCGGCATAGATCAACGCGCCATGTTCGCCCACTAAGGGATTGGGCATAACCATAATAAAAAAACTTGAAGGAATCGATATGCCGTCCATCAAGCCTACAGTTAACTGAGCCGCACGCACCTCAGTAGCCGTAAGGTTCGCCACGCCGGCTACACCTCCGGCTACTTCCCCCGCCCTGGTCATCATGCCTCCAAAGTACAAAGGCCGACCGACCAGCCTTCTGGCTATTTTCTCCGAAGTCATCCTCGTCCGGCGATACAGATCTACATATTCCTCTATGCGTTCGGGCGAATTGGCGGGATCTACCACCTTGATCCCGTCAAGGTCCATCCCCAAGGCCGCCGCCCGGGTACCGATCTCATGGGGATTGCCCAGCAGAACAGGGTAGGCAATCCCTTCTTTCAGCATTTGCGCCGAGGCCCGAATAATTCGATCGTCTGTGCCTTCCGGAAACACAATAGATTCTGGGTGCCGCTTGGCTCTGGCCTTCAGATTTTCAAGAATATCCATCTAATATCCTCTATTTTTTGAGTAACTCCGCCAGAATTTTCTCCGAATGAAGATAGAATTCCCGCCGCTTGAACGCCGTCGAAGCCTCCTCATCCACGATCACGACGGTATCGGGGTGCATCTGGAGCGCCGACGAGGTGATCTGGCTGGTTATGGGGCCTTCGACCGCCTCGGCGATGATATTGGCTTTCTTCGCGCCGTTGACCAACACCAGGCATTTCTGCGCCTCGAGGCTCGTACCCACGCCCATCGTAATAGCCAGATGCGGCACATCTTCTTCTTTCTCGAAGAACCGCGCATTGTCCTTGATGGTCCCCTCGTCCAACGTCACGAGATGTGTCCTTGAAGCTAAGGACGACCCCGGCTCGTTGAACGCGATGTGGCCATCCCCCCCGATGCCGAGCACCTGAATATCAATCCCGCCGGCCTCCTCGATCATCTCCTCGTAATGGGCGCAGGCTCCGTTCACGTCGGGCGCGGTTCCACTGGGCACATTGATCTTGGCAGGCAAGACGTTGATATAGTTGAACAGATTGTCGTGCATGAAATAGTGGTAGCTCTGATCGTGGGCTGGGGCCAATCCGTAGTACTCGTCCAGATTGAACGTGGTCACCCGCGCAAAATCCAGCCCTTCCTCCTTGTGCATCCGAATCAGCTCTTTATACAAGCCAATGGGCGTGCTCCCCGTAGCGAGACCGAGCACGCAATCGGGCTTGTTCCGCACGATCTCCGCCACAAACCCCGCCGCTTTTTTGCTCATCGAATCGTAATCCTGCTCAATAATAACGCGCATAGGATGCTCTCCTTATAAAAGGGGGAAATGAAAACGGACGGATGTTCAGGACGGACATTCGGTGCGTCTCTTCAGGGAGCGGGTTTCCTCGAAAAATTCCTCCAGAGGCATCGAACGAATAAACACCAGGCCACGGGTCGCCCGAAGTCGCGGTACATTGCTGGCGTAGAAGGAATCTCTTCCCAGGCAGGTCTTGATCGTAGCGTACTGCTCAACGATGATTTTCTGAGCCAGATCGCAAAAGGGGCCATCATATTCGTAGCTTGGAAACGACGCACTCCGTTGCGACCCAAAACACGTGTGAAAGGCGCTCTGCATAATCGCCAGCGAATTCATCGAAACCGGGACGAAGATATCGGCCTCGGAAGGATGGAAGCGATACCACACATTCCGGTAGCCCCAGACTCTCAATGCATGGTCCGCCCGCTCCTTCCGATAGGCCCTCAACGCTTCCGCAACCGCCTGGAGAACCTTGTAATGGGTATCCGGGCCGCTGCCCTCCGGATCGAGGGCCACCGTCACCACATCCGGCTTCACGCTTCTCAGAAGATCGAGAACCGGTTGGACGTCCCGCTCCCATTCCAGTTGCGGCGTAAAAATGTCACCCGTGTAGAAACCCAGCCGCAGATGAGAGATGTGATTGCAGTTAAAACCAAAATGCGCCCAGAGGAGCTCTTCTTCCCATTCCCGGATCATCCCTTTCAGCTTCTGAACAAACGGGATATCCTTCTTGCCCGGATGTCCACTCGCAAAGTAGTCCTCCAACTTCCCGATTTCCGCCCGCAAAACCTCGATGTCCTCTGTCTCCGTCAATTCAATCAGGTCGCGCAGCACCCGACGGGCTTCTGCCTCTTTTTGCATCTCCGTGCTGTTCGCGGAGACCCCATCGAGATACTGGTATATATCCCGGTTTCGGCTCACTACATCATCCGGCGAAAAGTATCCCTCCTCCATGAGGCAGTCAAGCGTGCCTTTGACAAGCGCTTTTTTGAGATTCCGAAGCAGGGAAAGGGTATAGGCATTCGTGACCGACGTAAACCCACTGGTAAGGGTAAGAAAGTGGTGCGTATTTTGAGGATTTCGTACGAGGTGAATGATGTAAGGAAGGTACCCTAACATAATATCATCGTGATGGGGGGCCGTGTGAAGGAAGGTAAGGCCGCTGACGCTCTCGAGGCCCTTCGAGATTCGTTGTTGTAACGCGCTGTTTATTTTATAGGTGAGGTACGGAACATCTACATTTTTCTCTAATAACAAATTTCCAAGACGGCTCTCCGCCAGATCCGCCGTGGTTAGCTCCATCAGGCTTTTTCGCTTTTCCGAGGCGATGTCAATCAGAATACGCTCCAGAGAAACGGAGGGGATGGTGGGTAATGCATGTAGTCTCTGATACCTTCGTTCGACAAGCAAATGAGCGGCGCCTTCAGTGAGGTAGAACCGAGCGCCGGGCAAGGCTTGCAAAGCTGTTGCCGGATACCGCACGGACGCCTCCTGCTCCACGGCATCTTTGACCACCTTCGCCTTGCTGTCACCGGCCGCAATGATCAGGGCCGTTGTGGTAACATTCATGGTAATCGTCTTCAAACCGATGCTACATACAACGTTATCCCGAGACATTTCAATTCCGCCGAGATCCGTAGCCGCCGCGGCAGCGGTTTCATAATTGATCGGGATCAGACGGGTCGTGCTGAAATGGTCCGATCCCTTGATATTAAAACCGATGTGTCCATCCGGACCGATGCCGCCGAGAAAAAAACCGATGCCCCCCCATTCCCGTATCCGTGCTTCGTATTCCATTGCGGACTGATCCGCCGCCGTGATGGCCTGGTACTGCATCTGCTCCACTTCATTCGCGGGCTGACGAAAACGTAAAGACAGATCGACCTTTCCGTCTGGAAATACCCATCCCAAATCCCGTCCGGCAGGCGCTCCCGTCTTCCAGATGTCCATCAAAAGGGCGCGTTGAGGATCTAAGCCAAATCCCTTGAAGTAAAAACGATTAATATAGTATGCGAAGCTATTTTCCTGAGCCGGATTGATCGGGTAGAATTCGTCGATCTGAACGAATGAAAAGGAATTCATCTCGGGTTTACGCGCTGGATCCAAACCCCATTCCGCCAACTCCCTTTGGACCTCCGCCTGATTCCAGCGCTGCAGAAAATAGAGGGTCCACTTGACGAAATGCTCCGGCGTTTTCCCGGTGGGCAGCGAAACAACCCCCTCTGGGTTCAACTGGAGCCATTCCAAGAAGCGAAGCGCGGTTAGTTTTCCCAAACTGGGAAAATCCGGCACCTCCACAACGGCTATCTTCTCAGCAGGGGAATAGCAGCAGGGCTTACCCGACTTCTGCAAAGCACGTTCTTCGACACGGGAAGTATGATCATAGATTCGCATGATATCCAAGTGACTTGCGATGACAAAAGGCTACCCCTCAAGGAGTAAACCTAACTGGCTGCGGGGCAGGGATTCGAACCCCGAAAACGCGGTCCAGAGCCGCGTGTATTGCCATTATACGACCCCGCAGCATGTTCTTAGACGCTCAAAATTATGTCGGTAACTCCGAACTATTGCTCAGTCAACGGAACGCTCGAGCCATCTGACGACGGATAATAAATTCCAGCCCCTCTGATACAGCGCTGATACAAACGTAGTCGGGTGCAAGTCCTCATTCGACAACCATCCGGAGCTTGGCCGGACAGGATCAACCCGCGACACTTTGGTGCAGGACAAAATTCTGATTCGGGGAAACGGCCTGGAGCAATTCATCGAGCTTCTCCAACGTCGGCATGGAGGTCCCGCGCTCGTAACGGGCATACGCATTGGGTGACTTAGCTCCGAGATGCTCCGCGACTTCTGATAAGGACAGCCCGCTGCGTTCACGCTGCCGCCGCAGTAACAGGCTAATCATGTTTCGAGTATCGGACGAACTTACCTCAAAGTCACCGTGCTTGCCCGGGTGTACGTTCACCGAAAATCCTGGGGAGTTGGCCAGGGTTTCCAGTAAATCCTCAACCATGGCAAGGGCTTCCTTTTGCGTGTGGCCCTGCGTCATCGCGTCGAGAATCGGCACTTCAGCAAGCCAGAACTTTCCATCTTTGTACACAGTACCGTAGAATCGCATGGTTAGGTTTTCGCCGATCAATGGGGCCTCAAGAATATTTGGGATATGCTTTTCCCGCACTTGAAGCACAAGGTTCTTGTCAAGACGTTTCAGGTCACGCCGCACTTGAGGATGGTACTCATCTCTATACATCGAATACTTCTTCCCGGGAAAGCATAGTGACGCGCTTGTTTTCGACGTCCTTCTTCCTGCTCAACAAGGCCTTGCCCTTTGAAGTCAGCAAAAATGACAGCGTCTCAAGCTCCGGTTTCTTCATTTTACGAATCATTCTTGCTATATCATGTACAGGAATCTCAAGCGTAACGGCTGGCATAATAATATCCCTCCTGCGTGCAACGGCGAGCGCGGAAAAGAGAACAAGAAACTTCGAACACCTAAGGAACTTGGGGAGAACACCATCTAACGGATCAAAACCCCCATCGCCCGAACCAATCTCCGCACCACCGTTTCCTTTCCCAGCACTTCCATCATCTCAAAAAAACCAGGGCCGAACGAACGCCCGGATATCGCCAATCGAGCCGGATGGATCAATTTCGCCGCGCTGATCTCGCGCTCCTCCGCCAAGTCTCGCACGGCTGTCTCAAGGCGCTCCTCGTCAAATACGTCCAATGCCTCCAACCGATCCTTCAATGCTTTCAACCGATCCCCCACGTCCGGCTTTTTCCAGTGCTTCCTGCGCCCCTTCTCCTCGTATTCCTGGGGATCCTCGAAGAAATACCGAGCGCCCTCCACAAAATCCGTCAGCCGCCGCGACCGCTCTTTCAAAAGGCCAAGGATAGATAGCAGTCGTTCCCGTTCGGCTCCCATTTCATCGCCTTCGATAAATCCCGCGTCTCTCCAGAGTGGAGCCACTTGACTCAGAAGAGCCTCTGTCGAAAGCTCGTGGATGTATTGCCCGTTCAACCATTCCAATTTGGTTTCGTCGAAAGCCGATCCCTTGGGACTCATCCGGTCCAGAGAGAAAGCGGACACGATCTCTTCAACGGACATCTTCTCCCGGTCATCTCCCGGAGACCAGCCGAGAAGCGCGAGAAAATTGAACACCACCTCGGGAAGATAGCCCCGATCCCGATATTCCAGCACTGAGACCGCGCCGCGCCGCTTGCTCAGCTTGCCTCCGTCCGGCGACAGAATCATAGGAAGATGGACAAACCGAGGAGGCTCCCAGCCGAACGCCCGATACAACAACACGTGGCGCGGGGTGCTGGAAATCCACTCATCGGCCCGCAGCACGTGGGTGATCTTCATCCGATGATCGTCCACCACGTTGGCGAGATGATACGTGGGGTACCCGTCGGATTTCAGCAACACGAGATCGTCCAGGCCGGCGTTCTCGAAGGTCACGTCTCCCCGGATATGATCGTGGAACGTAGTCGCTCCATCCAAAGGCGTTTTGAGCCGAACCACCGAGGGAGTCCCTTCCTGCTCGTATGCGGCACGCTCCTCTTCCGTCAAATTCCGGCAATGCCGGTCGTATTGCGAATTTTCTTTTCTGCGCTGCTGCTCCTCCCTCAATGCGGCCAGCCGCTCCGCAGAGCAATAACAGCGATACGCATGCCCCGATACTACCAACTTCTCCGCTGCCTTCTGGTAAAGCGCTGTGCGCTGAGACTGCACGTACGGCCCATAATCCCCGCCGACTTCCGGGCCTTCATCCCAATCCAACCCCAACCAGCGGAGGCTCTCGTAGATCACCTGCTCCGCGCCCTCCA
>JAUWMS010000102.1 GCA_030613045.1 Candidatus Latescibacterota bacterium
GGGGCCCGGCCCTTCGTGCCTCGCAATGACAATAATAAAGCCGTGTTGTCGCCAAAAACTCAGTGGCATCCTCTCGTTTTTCGGACTTTTGCAAGTGACTAAAGAGATAGAAAATACTCGGTTGATCCGTGGTGCGCCAAAAGGATTCAGGGAGTGATGTCCATCATCCTGAGCACTTGCTCCACGCCGGCTTCCGTCTCCTTCAGCATCCGCTTCTCCGCCTCTCCTCCTTCTTCGTGATCGTATCCGACCAGATGGAGCAGCCCGTGTATGATCAGACGAACGCTCTCTTCGGCCATCGGGATATTCAAGTCCTTCGCCTGCCTTTGCGCGCGATCCAGCGAGACATAAACTTCTCCCTCCGCTTCGCCGTCCGAACGCTCCGAACGCCCAAGATCGAAGGCCAGGACATCCGTAGCGCCGTCCACACGCCGATAGCGGCGATTCAGATCGGCGATGTAGTCGTCGTTCACGAGGATCACGTGGATCTTTTTATGCATTCCCTTTTCGCGAAGAAACCGCGTGAGTGCCGCCGTCAATCGGTTCTGATCAAAAGAAACTTTCTGTTCAACCCCTTCTCCGAAGAGCTGCCCCCGGTGCGCCTTGTTCATGGCGTGATTGGTATTTGGTAATTGGTGCGTACCCCATTTTCGTTTTCTTCCCGGTCTCTTGAGGATACGTCACCCGGGCGTGGCCCACGCCCATCAGGATGGGGATAAAGCTTTGCTCGATTCGGCTCAGATCGTGCAGCGTCAGTTCGCAGTCGTCCAATTGCCCGTCCTTCAGCTTTCCCTGGATCACACTTCGGACCATACCTTTCACCCGACTAGGAGTTCGCTCCTTGAGGGATCGAACCGCCGCCTCCGCAGAATCGGCCAACATCACCACAGCCGCTTCTTTTGTTTCGGGCCGGGGGCCTGGATAGCGAAAACTGGCCTCCTCTACCCGTTCGCCCCCCTCCAACGCCCGATGGTAGAAAAAGGGGGTAAGGGCGGTGCCATGATGTTGCGGGATGAAATCAGTGACCGCCGGAGGAAGTCCGTGGCGCTCGGCCATCTCCAGGCCCTCTTTCACATGGGAAATCACAATCAGCGCGCTCATAGTCGGGGTGAGCCGATCGTGCGGATTCCGTCCGCTCGTCTGATTTTCCACGAAATATTCGGGCTTGGCCATTTTTCCGATGTCGTGATAATAGGCTCCCGCGCGGGCGAGGAGGGGATTGGCCCCAATCGCCTCCGAGGCGGTCTCGGAAAGGGTACCCACGACGATCGTGTGGTGATGGGTTCCCGGGGCTCGCAGCGCCAGTTCTCTCAATAAGGGGCGGTTCAGATCGGATAATTCCAACAGGGTAAGATTCGTCGTGATGCCGAATAGGGTCTCGAAGACAGGCAGCAATCCGATAGTCAGCACCGACGAGGCGAATCCGTTTACGGCGCCCCAAAACAGGCCCTCCTGGAGCCCCTCGAGTTTCCCGAGACGCAGCAGTTCCGTAGCCGCGGTAGTCAGTGCATAGCAAAGCGGAAGCAAAACCATCGCCCGATAGAACTGATGCCGATGGCGGATATGGCGCACCATATAGACCGCGCCTGCTCCGCACAGCAACGCAATCAAAACCACGCCGAAGTACCCCGAAATGGCTCCCACGAGAAGCGCACTGACCATCGTAAGGATCAGCGCGACCTCGGCGTCTAACAACACCGTGGCCAACATCGCCGAGAGCGCTACGGGGATCAGAAACTCCGAGATCCCTCCGTGCTGGGTCGCATAAGAGGCCACGGTAGTCGGAAAGAAGAGAAGTATGGACAGGAGTATCAGGAGGCCGTCTTTTTCGTAGATGCGCCTGCGGAAGGCGTACAGATAGCCGATCAGTAGCGCCACCAAAGCCGCACTGATCAAAGCTCGATCCAACGGAAGCAGATAGCGCAGCCAGGTCTGCTCCTCTAATTTTTTTTCCGCGTTGGCCCGATCCAGCGAACGTAAAATATCCATCTGCTCCGGGGTGATCTGTTCGTGGCTGTCTAATATACGGTAGTTTTTGTAGATCATCCCTTTGAACATCCCGACCCTGTTCGCGGCTTCCTGCTTTCTTCGCTGGGTCTCCGCGCTGTCGTAAATCAGATTCGGAGACAGAAACGACGCCACGACCTCGTAACACGCGCTGATCTCCTCCTCGTCGGACACTTCCTGACGGATGCGTTCGGATAAAACTTCCTTCGCCTGCGTCCGATCCATGACCTCACTCAGCGGTACCTGCGTCTCCCGCGTTTCCTTCACTATGGTAACCATTTTATCCGATTCGATTTCGAGGTCCTTTTTGTCCTGCAGCATGCCGACATGGTATACCTCACCGAGAATTTGTTTGCACACATATACGAAAATCCCGGCCTCGTGCCGTTTGGCGCCTATGCGGAGAAGAAAACGCATGGTGGGCTCGTAGAGCTTCCGCGCTCTGTTCTTTGCCCCAATCGTCTCCGGCGTCCCCAGCGCATCGGACTTTGTGGCCCGAACTACGTCCGCGAAGAGTGAATCCAAATCCGCCAGCGCGCTCCCTTCGACCGCCTTGTCGTATCGCAGGACAGGGGGAACCCGGTTACGGGCGTCTTCCCGATCACGCGCCAGTTCGGCCGCGCTTTTCCGAATCGGGAAATCGAAAGGGGCGATCACCTCCCGATCGCTGATCATCCCTTCTTTGAGGTCGCTGAATTCCTGGGTTTTCCGCGTCGGGAAGAGCCAGGTCAACAAACCCACTACGAGCAGTCCCAGTCCGATCCGAACCGCCATCCGCCCCCTGCGCTCCCAATTGCGATGTCGTTGTGTCTGCCCAAATTTTGTTTTTTGCACCTCGGCGGTACTCCTTGATCCGTGAAACACGAAACGTGAAACGTGAAAGACAGGCTTACTGTTATCACCAATCCGAAAATTTTGTTGAAAAGGTCTATTTTAGTTAAAAAACGAGACGCAGATATTGAAGGTACGGCTTTATTTTTCCAAAACTATGAGTTCTTCGACAGAATATCTGAACTCGCCACAGCATAGCGCAAACTCTCTGAAGAAGAGAGAACCATTTCACGCTTTACGTTTCACGTTTCACGTTTCACGCTTCAGATGGTACGCATCGTACGCCTTGATGATCTCTTTTACCAGACGATGCCGCACCACATCTCGCTCCGTCAGATATATGAACCGCACGCCTTCTACGTTGGAGAGAATATCCTGAATCTGCACCAGACCCGACGTCGAATCTCCCGGCAGATCCGCCTGGGTAACGTCTCCGGTGATCACGGCTTTGGAGTGGACCCCAAGCCGCGTGAGAAACATTTTCATCTGCATCGGGGTCGTGTTTTGCGCCTCGTCGAGGATCACGAAGGCGTTGCTCAGCGTGCGCCCTCGCATGTATGCCAGGGGAACCACCTCTATCAATTTTTGCTCCGAGAGACGCTGTATCCGGTCCGGAGGCATCATGTCGTTCAGGGCATCATAGAGCGGGCGAAGATAAGGCTCCACCTTCTCGTTCGGATCTCCGGGCAGAAAACCCAAGCTTTCGCCGGCTTCCACGGCAGGCCGCGTCAGCACGATCTTCGATACCTCCCCCTCTTTGAGCGTCGCCACCGCCATCGCCACCGACAGATATGTTTTTCCCGTACCTGCCGGGCCGATGCCAAAAACAATATCGTGTCTCCGGATCGCATCCACATAGAGGCTTTGTCCCAGAGATTTGGGCCGAATAATCCGCTTCTTTGCGGACAGCACGATGTGCGCCTTCGCGATATCCGAAGGCGTTCCGGCCGCTGCGTAGTCCAATGCCAGGCGAAAGTCGGCCTCGTCGAAGCCCGATCCCCGTTTGATGAGCATCACCAATTCCCGCAACAGATCCGACGCCTTGCCGACCGCTTCGCGATCTCCTTGAAGGGTGATCTTCTCACCGCGCGCCACCACTTTGATGCCGAACTTGCCTTCAATAGCCACCAAATTGGCATCGTGCAATCCATACAACAACAGCGGATCAATCTCAGCGAGTGAGAGGCACTCCGAAATCCGTTCTCCGATGACGATGTGCTCATCCGTGGTACTTATGATGCGTTCCTCCTCCCATGAAAGCACCGTGCGACGCAAAAGACGCAAAGCGCACAGAGAAAGGCAATGAACAATATCCCACCCCATCACTCCAATTCAGGGGAGAGGTGTACAGGAATTGCTCATTGCTCATCAAGGTTCTTTGTAATACTAACCCGAAAAATCTTGTTTTTTTGACAAGGTTTTTGTTGAGTGAGGATGGGGTGGATTATTCAGAATAGGCAACTTTGTTTGATCCGTGAAAATCCGTGGGTTCCGTGTCCCATTTCTTTTGGGGTTTGTTTGCGGCTATGTCCTTTGCGGTTAGATGACGGGGTACGGAAAAAGAAAAAGCTCCCGACCTCCGACAAAGCCAGAAGCTGAGAGCTTTTCTATGAGATCCTGCACAGGGGCAAATGATCGGTCTCAGACCCTGGGGTTCACCAAAGCCGGCTGATGCTTGCTTCAGTCCCGTGGAACATCCAAAACCTGAGCCGGGTAGATCATGTCCGGATCGGCGATCTGATCCTTGTTGGCCTGATAAAGTTCGTGCCACTTCGAGACATCTCCGTACACCTCGCTGTATCCCGCAACCTTCGAGAGCCATTCTCCCCGCACAACGAGATGCTGATCGGGTCCCACGCCTCTCGGAATGGTCAGCACCCAATCCGGGTAGATCAGATCGGGATTCTTGATCCGGCAGTTGGCCACATATATCCTCGGCCACATATACGGATCGTCGTAGACCTGTTCGTTCTTCGAGATGTTCCAGAGGTTGTCGCCTCGAACCACCGTGTACTCATCGGGCGTAGGTACCCGGGGAATACGAGCTTCGAGTTGGGCCAGCATCCCCTCGATGGCGGAGATTTTATCGGCCGCCTCCGGAAGGTAGGAGATGGGATTTTTCTTCAATTCCTCAAGTTGCGCCCCGATCTCCCCGATCTCTCCCTTGCGTTTGTACAGATCGTCGGGAGAAAGCCGCTGCAGGCCCCGTATCCGACTGATCAGACCGTCCAGATCCGCCATAAAGGCCTCGACACCGGCCTGGTCGCTCTGGATCAGACGGTAAATCTCCGTCTCCGTGGCCGTCCTCTCCGTCTCCACCGCTTTGATCGCGTCTCTCAGTTCCGCGATCTCCTTGTCTAACTGGGCGATCTGCGTTGTAGCCTGCGCCTCACGTTCCTTGTACCCGGCCAATTGGTTCAAGTACTCCTCGTAGATCATCCTCTGCTCGGCCGCCCAAGAGGACGCCAACCCGAAGACCAGGAGGACCATCACCGCAACGCTCGCCGCTGCAACTCCTTTTCGCCATCCGTTCATAGTATCCAATCGCTCCTTCCTGAGGGGAAGACAGGGCAATAGAGAAGTCTTCCCTTTGGGATCCGAATCGTGGGGTTACTCTACCTTCGACTTGACTGCGTCTCTCTTTTCCTGCAATGCTTTCAGGTCGGCCTGTTTCTGGGCCAACTCGGTCTCCAGTTGGGCCTTTTCGCTCTTCTTCTCCTGAACTGTTTTCTCCGCCGCTTCCGCCGCCAAACGGGCCTCGTCCAACTGCCCCAGTTCCTCCGTGGACGGATGCTTGGTGCAACCGGTCAGCAGAGGCAGCGCGAGCATGGAGAACACCAGGGTCAGCACGAACGTATGCCTTACCGCTTTGTAGAGCATAGCTTTACACCTCCTTGTCTGTGGAGAAGGGAGTTGAAATTAGAAATGGATACAAAAAAAACGCTGGATCCATACACGAGGTTCCTTTTTTCAAACGTTATCGGAATAGTAACACATTCTAACCTCAATGTCAAGAGAAAAATGGGCGGTTCCCGGTTCTCATTAATTTTTTCTCCGTTTCGGTTGCGTCGGTGATAGGCAGCGTGAAACGTGAAAAAGGAGTGAACAGTGCTTCCTTGTGTGATTTGCGATGCGCCACTTCTTCAGGGCGGACGCCGGATAAGGCTCAACGCAGGCGCAATCCCAACTCCCGGAGTTGCTCGGGAGAGACCTCCGACGGGGCGCCGTCCATCAAGGATACGGCGCTGCTGGTTTTTGGGAAAGCGATGACCTCCCGAATGCTGGGTTCATCGGCCAGCAGCATAACAAAGCGGTCTATCCCCGGAGCGATGCCGCCATGGGGAGGAGCGCCGTATTCGAAGGCCTCCAACAGGTGGCCGAACTGACTCTGAATGCTCTCGGGACTATGCCCAAGAATGCGGAATATTTTCTCCTGGACGTCCCGAAGGTGGCAACGAATGCTTCCGCTGGCCAGTTCCACGCCGTTGCAGACCAGGTCGTAGCAATCGGCCAACACCGCGCCGGGATCGGAGTCCAGCAAATGGAGATGTTCCTCCCTCGGCATGGTAAACGGGTGATGCTCACTGTCCCAGCCACCCGTCTCTTCGTTCCGCTTGAACAAGGGAAAATCCGTCACCCAGGCAAAGCACATCTCATCGGGATCGGCCAACTTCAGCCGGCCGGCCATTTCACGACGCAGGGCATCGAGCGCAGCGGCCACTTTTTTCGGTTGATCCGCCACGATACAGACCAAGTCTCCTTCCCGTGCGCCGGTTCTCTCAATGAGGGCACCGAGCGCTTCGTCGCTGAAGAATTTACTGAGCGGGGACTTCCATTTCCCCTCGCGCAACGCGATGGGGACTAAGCCGCCCACGCCGAAATCTTGGACAAATGCGATCAGTTCATCTATTTCGCGGCGGGAATATCCGGCGCAGCCGGGCGCCACCAGCGCCTTCACTTTTCCGCCTTCGGCCACAGTTTGACTGAAAACCCGGAAGGAGCAAGAGGACGCGAGGTCGGAAAGATCGGTCAAATGCAGATCGTAACGCAAGTCCGGTTTATCCGTGCCATAGCGATCCATCGCCTCCGCGTGGGTCAAGCGGATAAAGGGAGAACGAATCCGTTTTTGGGGCGTCACGGTGGGAATCAGCTCAGTGAAGCACGTTTCGATTACGGACAGGACGTCGTCCCGCTGTACAAAACTCATTTCGAGGTCCAGTTGCGTGAACTCCGGCTGCCGGTCCGCGCGTTGGTCCTCATCGCGAAAACAGAGGGCGATCTGGAAATATTTTTCGAAGCCGGCCACCATAAGCAGTTGCTTTAACTGCTGAGGCGATTGGGGAAGCGCGTAGAATTTACCCGGATGGACCCGGCTGGGGACCAGATAATCCCGCGCGCCCTCCGGGGTGCTCTTGCCGAGGATGGGCGTCTCGACCTCGATGAAGTCCCGTTCGTTGAGGAAGTCCCGGATGAACCGGATGACCCGGTGGCGCAGCATGAGATTTTGTTGCATCGGCGGACGGCGCAGATCGAGATAGCGATACTTCAGCCGCAGTTCCTCGTTCGCCTCGCATCCCTCGTCCATAGCAAAGGGCGGCGTCTTCGACTCGTTGAGAATACTCAGTTCCCCGGCCTGGAAGTCGATGGCGCCCGTACGCAACCGGGGCTGGACCAAGCCCTCCGGCCGGGGCTCC
>JAUWMS010000031.1 GCA_030613045.1 Candidatus Latescibacterota bacterium
TGGAGGCGTTCTTCAAACTCCAGGACTTCCGGGATCGCTATTTCGGCACGAAGACGGAGGACATCGGTTTATGCGACGACAACTCGGCGTTCGTCTCCGATGAGATGTATCGGGAACTCGTGATGCCCTATAACATGGCGATCTACGAACGATACGGAAAAAAGTCGCGGTACCTGCACGCCGACGGCCCCAACGATCATCACTTCAGGACCTACGCGGACGTGATGAAGCTGAACGCGATGGATATGGGAGGATTCAGTAAGATCGAACACGCCAAACGATACTTGAATGGCAAGGTGTTCTTCTCCGGCGGGCTGAACTGCAAGGATCTCTACGAGGACTTTGAAGCGGCGCGACCGGCCGTGGAGCGCGCCATCCGCATCGGCGCACCCGGAGGCGGCTATGCCTTGGCCATCGGAGGAGAGACGTATCCCGGCGTGAACCCGGATACGCTGATTCAGCTGGTTGAGTATGCCAAAGAGATCGGAACGTATCCGATCCGCATTCGGCGGCGCAGGGGTGAATCCGGCATGCGCCCTCCGAAAATCAATCCCGATTCGACGACATAGACGTAGGGGCGAATCTTGTATTCGCCCTCTACAGACAAAAGGGCGATCACGAGAATCGCCCCTACGAACCGAACCGTGCGGTTTATCGCACGGGAACAGGAAACCTTCTCATGCGGATTTTTCCGATCCTGCTCCTTCTCCCATTCCTGTATTCGGGCTGCTCCAGTGATCCACGCATGACCGACGAGCAGTTCGTCGCCTTTTTCGTGGCGATGAGCCAAGCCACGAACCAATATGCCGATGCCCCGGTTCAACTCCGCGAAGCCCACGAGCGCCTCTATCGGGAATACGGCATCGCTCCCGAAACGGTTCAGGCCACCATCGCGCACTATCAGAAGCATCCGGAAAAATGGGTGCCGATCCTGGAACGGATCGGAGAGGAGCTGAAAAGGACGGAAAAAAAGAACCGAGGGGATAAGGAAACAAAAGAAACAGGACACGGACAAACACGGATAGCGCGATAGAAATCCGTATCCATCCGCATTGATCCGTGTCCAGAACGCGGGTCTTCCTTGCGTGCTTTGCGGCAAACATTTGCGCGTGAGAACGAAAATCTATCGAAGCTGAAGCAATCGAAGAATATCGTTGTGCGTGACATAGACCATCAAAATCAGGATCAGCGCCAGACCGATCCGCTGGAGCACCGCTTTTTGTTTGAGAGAAAGCTTTCGGCGCGTGAGGCCTTCGGCCGCGAGGAAAAACAGATATCCGCCATCCAGAGCGGGAATAGGAAGGATATTTAAGAGGCCTAAGTTCACACTCAACAAAGCCATCAAGCTGAACAAACTCTCTATGCCCAACCGGGCTTGCTCTCCGGCCATCTGAGCGATCATCACCGGCCCGCCGAGCAATTTTGGAGAAATCCCCCCGCTGATCAGCCCCCGCAGAATATCCACGATGCCCGCAGTTACAAAATACGTCTGCTTCGTGGCCAGCCACAGCGCGGCGAACGGGCCGACGCGTTTTCGAGCCATCTCCAATCCCACCCCGATCCTTCCATACTCTACCTTTTGATTCTTTAGATCGAATCCGGTCTTCACCTCCGGAACGATCTGAGCCTCATAGACCTCCGTCCCGCGCTTCCACTCCAGCGTCACCGGCTGTCCGGGATGCGCCCGGATGATCTCCGTCATCCTCATCCACCCGACGGGCTCTCCATCTACGGAAACGATCCGATCTCCGGCCTCCAGTCCGATGCCTGCGGCCGGGCCGTCCTCCATCACCGACCCGATCCGCGCCGGAATAAACGGAGCGATCCCAAAGGACGCCCACGCCTCCTCCCGGCCTTCCACCGCGAGATCGAGGACGCGATCCCCGCGCAGGACCTGTATGGAGAACGCCATCCCCTTCAACCCGGAGAGCGCATCCGCCACGCCGGTCCAATCGGACACCTCCCGATCCCCGACCGACACAATGCGATCCCCGGCCTGAACGCCTGCGATCCCGGCCACCGATCCCGCTTCCACCGTGCCCACCTCGGTCGTCGGGGATACGGATACGCCTCCCGCAAGCAGGAAAACAAAAAAGATCAGAAAAGCCAGAATAAAATTCATGGCCGGTCCGGCCGCGATCACGCCTGCCTGCACATGAGGCGCTTTTGAGCCGAATTCCCACGGCTCCCCCGTGCTCTCCGCTTCGCCCACGTCCGACTGGCCGGACATTTTTACGTACCCCCCGAACGGAATCCACGAGAGGCAGTACTCGGTCTCTCCGAATTGCCATCCGATCATCTTCGGCGGATATCCCAGCGAGAAGCGTTCCACCCGAATGCCGGAGCTTTTGGCCACGATGAAATGCCCAAATTCGTGCACAAAAATCAAAACTCCTAATACAAAGATAAAGGCCAATGCTGTAGTGATCACAATATGTTCCCCTTTTCCTCTGCTCCTGGTGAGTGGTGAGTGGCAGATAAATTGCGGGTAGCGTTTTTTCAATCCGAAATCCGAAATCCGAAATCCGAAATCGAAGAGGTCCTGGCCCACCGATCCGCTTTTAGAATATCCTCTAAGCCCGGATGGGCGATCACCTCATGCCGGGCCATGGTGCGCTCGTTGAGTTCGGCGATGCGGGTGAACGGGATGCGTTCGTCTAAGAAGGCCCGGACGGCGACTTCGTTGGCGGCATTGAGTACCGCCGGCATCGTACCTCCGATCCCCAAGGCCTGATAGGCCAGGTTCAGACATAGGAACCGCTTCCGATCCGGCGACTCAAAGGACAGCGCGCCCAAGGCCGCCAAATCCAGAGGAGCCGCCTCCCGGGGCCATCGCTCCGGATAGGTCAACGCGAGCTGGATGGGCAATCGCATGTCCGGGGGACTCAATTGAGCCAGAGTGGAGCCGTCCACATATTCCACGAGGGAATGGACGATGGATTGGCGATGGATCAGCACCTCGATCCGGTCGGGAGCCACGTCGAAAAGCCAATGCGCCTCGATGACCTCCAGGCCTTTGTTCATCATCGTAGCCGAGTCCACCGTAACCTTGGGCCCCATGTTCCACGTAGGATGATTCAGCGCGTCCTTCGGCGCGATCCGGGCCATCCGTTCCGCCGGCCAATCTACAAAAGGCCCGCCCGAAGCGGTCAGCATCAGCCGCCGGATGGCCGGGTGATCGCTTCCTGAAAGACACTGCCAGATCGCACTGTGCTCGCTGTCCACCGGAAGCAGACGCACGTCCCGCTCCCGAACCCGCTCCATCACGAGCGCGCCCGCCATCACGAGCGACTCCTTGTTGGCCAGCGCCACGTCCATGCCCCGTTCGATGGCCTTCAGCGTGGGCAACAATCCCGCCGCTCCGACCAACGCATTCACCGCCAAATCGGCCGGAGTCTCCTCGATTAGTTCCAGGACCGCATCCGGCCCGCCGAACACCCGAATTCCCAGTGGCTTCAAGGCGTTCTCCAATGCAGGGACCGCCGCCGGATCTCCAATCGCCACCGTAGCGGGCCGATAACGTTTTGCCTGCTCCAACAACAGCCCGGCATTCTTCCCGGCGCTCAATCCCGCCACCGGGAACCGATCCGGGAAGTGATCCACCACGTCCAATGTGCTGGTTCCGATAGAGCCCGTGGAGCCTAAGATGAGGATGCGCTTCAAAATGATCTCCTATGGGAAGCAAAGTTCAGGGAATAGGATAAAACGTGAAGCGTGAAACGTGAAACGTGAAACGTGAAGCGTGAAGCGGGCTAAACCATCCCCATAATTTTCAGATACAGGTATGCCAACGGCCCCGCGAAAAATAGGCTATCGAAGCGGTCTAAGATGCCTCCGTGTCCCGGAAGCAGCGTGGAGGAGTCTTTGACCCCTGCGTCGCGCTTCAGCATGGATTCCGGTAGATCGCCCACCTGTCCTCCGATGCCGACGATTGCGCCGAGGGCGATGTGTTGTCCCATCGGAAGAAAGGCCGTAAAGGTGTGCGCCCCTGTGATCGCCACGAGCAGCGCGCCCATTAGTCCTCCGATCGCGCCTTCCACGGACTTTTTGGGACTGACTCTTGGGAAAAGTTTGTGCCGCCCGAGCGGTCGCCCCACAAAATAGGCGGCGGTGTCCATCGCCCACAACATCATAAAAAGCAGCATCACCACGCGGCCCGATTCGCTGTAAGAAAATCTTCCCGCTCCTTCCCGGATCAATAACAGCGCGCCGCCTGCCAGGCCGAGATAGAACACGCCGAGAAGCGTTCCTCCCACGTTCGAGATCGCCGATCCTGCGTCTTTGCGTCCAAGCTCCGTCGTGAGCAACACTACGACAATCCCGATCAACACCAGCACGACATCGTCGCTTCTCCCGAAGAAGAATGCCGAGGAGAGTGCCAACGCACCCAGCACGCCCAGCGCCCGATTCGGCTGCACTCCCTTAGCCCGCTCCAAACCGAACAGTTCGAGCGCTCCGATGGCGACTATGACGTCCACGAAAAGGAGAAAAAGCGCTCCTCCTTTTGCAGCTGTAAACAGAATAAGGGGAATCGCCACGATTCCGACAAGTATTCGTTTCCATAGATTTGAGAATTCAGGCACGGCTTGCCCCTTCGGGTAATGTTATAAGTCAAATCAGGCTCAAAAAACCATCTGTCCAATTAGGGGTTAGCTGAACATACTTAATATTTGTTTCTCAATCTCTTTTCGATAATCCTCTTCTTTCTTGATTTTCTGCCTAAACTCGTCTAAATCATTTACGCTACAACTAACAAAAATAAAAACACTCCCCCCGCCTGCTAGAATACAAATCAAAAAGAGACTGCCCATCCAAGAACGTTTACTTTCATAAGAAGCATCATGCTTCACACTTCCAGGTGGTCTTCGAGAATGTGGACTAACATATGTGCCATCACTCCGATAATATCCACGAACACTAACAGAATATGGAGTTAAGTGTTTTCCTGCTTCCATGTATGATGAACAACTATGGATAGACCCTAAAACACTCAAAGGGAGAATTAACCATACAAATGATTGAACAAAATTTCTCCATATGATTTTAATTCTTGGTATTTTCATATTATGAACGTAGCGCCCTTCAGGAGAACTTTGTAAGTCTCTGAGAATTAAAGACAAAAATGGAAATTCTTATACTATCAGAATAAAAGTCCATCTTCCCTCAGATGCCGTTCCATTTCTTTAAGACTTATAGGGGCTTCCTCTCGGCGTTCAGCTACGATAGCCAAGTCGTGGAGGTCCTCCATCACTTGCTCATACCGCACAAGAGAAAGAATCACCGCCGTCCTGTGCTCTTCAGGGTTAACCACATATTGTTCATATAACTGTGTTCGTAAAGCCTTCACTCTAACTGCCTTTCCAAGAATCTTTTATCAGAGGATTGCTAACATCTCACTACCTCTTTCGCTTTCCCCGAAAATACAGATCAATGTACTCTTCATTCGTCAAGCCCGCATACCTGACGAGTTTCTTCAGTAGGCCGGTATCAATATCTTTGCCCTTATGCACGGGAATCGAAAGATGATAAGAATACCCTTCCTTGATGAGAATATGGTGACTTCCCTCTATCCGATCCACTACCCAGCCGTCTCTCTTGAAGGCCGCAATATGCTTCCCACCAGGGGCTACCGGCAGCTTAGACATGGCTGAACACCGGCAGGGACACAGGTTCTAAAGGGCGAGCCAACCTATCCCTATTCTCTCGAACAACCCTTGCGAGCCTTGATTTCAAACACCCTGCAATAGCCTCGGAGATATTATTTAAGGCCTCCTCTACACTATCCCCTTGAGAACAGCAGCCCGGCAAAAGCGGGAAATCAACTACGTATCCTCCTTGCTCCCCAGGCTCAATAACGATCACAGCCTCCATATCCCCCTCCTTCTTAGCTTTCTCCGTGTCTCCGTGTCTCCGTGGTGCGGTTCCCTTTTCCCTTCGCTTATCCCTTAATCTGCTCGCCCGTACGCCCGAATCGCCGCTCGCGTCCCTGATAGCTCTCGATGGCTTGATAGAGATGCTCCCGTCTGAAGTCCGGCCACAGCACGTCCGTCACGTAAATTTCGCTGTACGCGATCTGATAGAGCAAGAAGTTGCTCACCCGCATTTCCCCGGAGGTGCGGATAAATAGATCCGGATCGGGCAGTCCCGCGGTATAGAGATGATCGGAGATGCACGCTTCGGTGATTTGCTCCACAGTGAGTTCGCCGCGCTCGATCTCGGAGGCCATCCGGCGGCACGCATCCACGATCTCCGTGCGCCCTCCGTAGTTCAGCGCAAGATTCAGGATCAGCCCGCTATTCCCTGCCGTGCGCTCGACG
The DNA here is from genome assembly GCA_030613045.1 of Candidatus Latescibacterota bacterium. Taxonomy (GTDB): domain Bacteria; phylum Latescibacterota; class 4484-107; order 4484-107; family 4484-107; genus 4484-107. Next base: position 6,318 of record JAUWMS010000031.1, read on the forward strand.
GCATATCGCAACGCCTCCCGGCTGATTTTCGGAAGCTCCTCGGTTCTCCCCACGGTGATCATCCGCACGTTGTTCTCCATCAACTCCGGCAACTCCTCGCGCGCGGCATCCCGAAGAATCCGCATCAAAGCCAGCACCTCTCCCCACGGACGATTTCGATTCTCCACCGAGAAGGCATAGAGCGTCAACACCTCGATGCCCAATTGGCCGCTCGCCTCCACCACGTCCCGCACGGACGTCAAGCCTGCGCGATGGCCCTCGCTCCGATCCAAGCCTCGGTTCTGCGCCCACCGACCATTTCCGTCCATGATGATGGCGATGTGCCTCGGTAGATTCCCTTTTGCCCGAAGCCGGTTCTGAATGGTCTGATCCGCTTCCCGATCCAATCCGATTTCTCCTTTTCTTGATTAAAAATCTTTCACCGCAGAGATCGCAGAGACCGCTGAGAACACCCTCATTCACCACGGAACCCCACGGAATAACACAGAAAAACGAACCGATGTTTTCTGTGTGCTTTCGTGAAATTCTGTGGTAACTTTTGAAAACCAAAAATACGCATTCGAGGGAGCAAAGTCAAGCACTTTGCGTCCGGGCGTCCCGAAAACTCCAAAAGGCGATCACAAGGATCGCCCCTACGTCTTAGCCCAATCCCAGTGCTTGCTCCACCGCTTCCAACGATGCGCCTAAATGGATAGGCTGATTCCCGTAACGCGATTTGGGATCGCTGTGATAATCCACCGCGGCCCGCGAAAATTTTCCACCGTGCGCGGTGATCACCACCACCACGGTCTCCTTGGCTCCGATGATGCTCTTTTCCCGAAGCTTCCTCAATCCCGCGGCCGCAACGCCTCCCTGAGGGCAGACGTAGATCCCGGAGGCATCCACCTTCGCCTTCGCGTCCAACAACTCCTCCTCCGAGACCTCTTCCACTACGCCGTCCGACCGCCTCAGTTCCCGGATCGCTTTGTCCCGCGACACCGGATCGCCGATCCAGATCGCGCTGGCCACGCTGGGTTTGGGGACCACTGGCTCGAATTGCTCGAATCCGGTCAGATAGGAAAGATACATGGGATTCGCCGACTCGCTCTGAATCGCCGCCAATCTCGGAAGACGCTCGATGATCCCCAATTCCTTCATCTCCCACAAGCCTTTGCCTATGGCGGAGAGATTCCCGGCATTCCCCATCGGCACCACGATCCAGTCCGGGGCTTCCCAGTGCAACTGCTGGACGATCTCGAACGCGATGGCTTTCTGACCCTCGATGCGGCTGCTGTTTTTTGAATTGGCGAGATAAATCGGATGCTTTTCCGTAAGCTCCTGGATGATCCGCATGCACCCATCGAAGTCCGTGTCCAACTCAATGGTGACCGCGCCGCTGGAAATGGGCTGGGAAAGCTGCTCGAAGGAGATCTTGCCCTTGGGCAAAAGCACCATGCTTTTCAAGCCTTTGGAGGATAATTGAGCCGCATACGCCGCCATCGCCGCGGAAGTGTCTCCCGTGGAAGCGCACGCGATCCCTTTCACGTCCAGCCAGTTGGCCACGGATACCAATACCGTCATCCCGTAATCTTTGAACGACAACGTGGGACACATCCCCGAATGCTTGAAGAACAGCCGCTGCACCCCGAAGTGCTCCCGGAGCGGCGCGGTGGCCGGATAGAGCGGCGTGTTGCCTTCGTACATGGACACGATCTGGTCCTCCGGCAGGAAGGGAATCACGAGTTCCTTGAAGCGCCAGACTCCGGAGCAGTACGGAAGATCGAGGAGACTCAGCCGGGAATCGAACAACGCGCGCCACGCCTGGCCGTCCCGGTCGAATTGCGAAAAATCGTGGACGTATTCCAGGAGCGTACCGCAGTCGCAGGTGTAGCGGATTTCCTCGACGGGATACGCGCGGCCGCAGGTAATGCATTTTAATACGGAGGTGGTGGTCATGATGGGTTTCCTTATTCCTGTAGTTTCCGGATTTGTCTGCGGGAGACAACTGAATTTAGCGCCCTTTGGGCGGGCTGTCGTAAGTCTCTGATAATAAAAAAGAAGATCAAATTGGAAGGCAAGGTAATCGTTCACAATTAGTTGACAAGTACCACGATGTCGTGGCACTTGTCAACCAGTCATTCACAATTCACAATTCACCATTTGGAGCAGTCTCCCTCTACAGTGTTGTTGACTTTCGCAACGTCTTTTCCGTAAAGGATGTTCTCCGAGTTTCCGACAGCACCCTGGAAACGCCCGGCAGAAGGGACTCCTCAAATTTTAGCAACACTCAAGAGGGAGACTACCGGATCTCCAAAGACAGGGAAAATGCGCTCCTCCTTTTATTTCGTTAAGCCTCATTCCTCAGCACCTGCCCAACGATCTTGCCGTTATAGCATCCCGCTTCAACGACGGGTTCGCCATTGATCAACACGTAGTGGATCCCTTCCGGGGTCTGCCTCGGCGCTTCGTGGGTGGACCGATCCCGGATGGTTTCAAAGTCGAAAATCACCAGATCCGCCCACGCGCCCTCCCGGAGAATTCCCCGTTCGGAGAGGCCGAGCCGCCGGGCGGGAAGGGCGGTCATGCGCCGGATGGCTTCCTCCAGAGTGAGCACGCGCTCCTCGCGGACATAACGTCTTAGGATGCGCGGATATGCTCCGTAGGCTCCGGGATGGGGCATCCCCCGACCGATCTCCCATGCGTCGCTGATAAAGATCCGATCCGGCTGGCGCATCAGGGCTTTCAGCGGAGCGTCGGTGGTACGATTTCCGGAGATGCCGAAAAGGAGTTGTGTCACGGCTCCGCCTTCCTGAATGACCAAATCCGATACCGCATCGAAGGGGGTTTTCCCGGTTCTCTCGGCGATCCGGGCGATGCTCTTCATCTCGTAAAATTTATTTTCCTCTAAGGATACAAAAGAGACGTAGATGTTGCTCCATCCGAAGTCCCGGACGATGTTCACGGGCCATCCGTCCTCTGTCCAGGGGGGCCAGTGCAGCGCCTGGTTTTCGATGTCGTGCCGGATCCGTCGTCGCGCGGACGGGTCCCTCAGGCGATCCAAGAGCGCGGGAATTCCACCGGACAAGGCCCACGAGGGATAGATGGCGGTCATGGTGGTGCACACGGACGTGTAGGGAAACATGTCCTGGGTGAGTTCGACGCCCTCTTTCCGAGCCTGTTCTTTCATCGCCCAAGTGGCCTCGATCGCGGACCAGTCGCCTTTTCCGTGGATCTGCTCGTGGGAGTGATGGACCGGCACCTCCGCCTTCCGACCGACCTCGATGATCTCCGCGACGGACGCCGCAAGGGTCTCCGGTCCTCCGCCGCGCTGATGAAACGCGACGAAACCGCCCTGATCCCGGACCACCCTGCCGAGCCGAATCAGTTCGTCGGTAGAGGCGTATTGGCCGGGGGGATAGATGAGGCCGAAGGAGAGGCCGAATGCTCCTTCCTCCATAGAGGTGGCGATGAGGCGCTCCATGTGTCGCAACTCGGCTTCGCAGGGAGGCCGATGGCCTAAACCCATCGCGGTAACCCGAACCGGACCATGGGGGACCATCGTTCCGATATTGGAACCTACGCCCTGTTGTTCCAATCGGTCGAGATATTCCCCTATCGAGGCCCAGGCGCCCTGCAAGTGCTCCGGCGTGAGGAACTCGACCATCGTTTTGAGAATCGGCGCGGAAGAGACATCGTTCGGCGCCAGACCCATCCCGCAGTTCCCCACGATCTCGGTGGTAATGCCTTGCTGGATACGCGCGCTCAGCAATTCCCTTTGGTGCTCCGGATCGAGCGCAAAGACCAGATCCGAGTGGGTGTGCATATCTATGAAACCGGGGGAGACGATGAGGCCGTCGGCGTGGAGCACGTGCTCTGCGGCGTCCGGCTTGATGTGCCCGATGCGCGCGATCTTGCCCCGGTGGATGCCTATATCGGCCCGAAATCCGGGCCGGCCGGTTCCATCTATGAGATGGCCTTGTTGGATGAGGACGTCGTACATAGTTCTTTCCCAAACATGGAGGCAATGTCAAATGCCAAAATCCAAATACCAAATCAAGCTCAAAATCCAAAGATCAAAAAAAAGCGTATCCCTGACCTTAAACTCAGTTCCATCAGTTCCAAATGATGCTTTGATTTCGTTGGATTTTACTCAGCATGTTCATCGTTGGTGATTTCATAAATCTCCTCATAAACCTTCCGCAGGTTCCAAAACCTGCGGGAGGTTGCTTTGCTATTCCAGCAAATACCTTTGGAGCTTCTCCTCTAATTCCCTTTCAAATTCATATTCCATCACGAATCTTTGATAGTCTTCAGGTCGTGCAAAGTAAGACGAGATGAGCTCCGCATGCTTTAACCTCCCTTGTCGCATATCTATCCACTCCCTATAATTGGAATAAACCCAGTCCTCCGGGCGAGATACAAGTCCGGCCTTCACAGGATTCAAGTGAATATAACGACACAGGTGCAAAACATGCTCGTCTTTGTCCACAAGAACATGCTTGAAACGACCCTCGAAAAGCGTTCCTTTGCGTCCAAGTTGTTTGTTCAAGGCCTGCACATACGCGTTGAAAACGACGTTAATAAACTTGGAGAGGCTCACTTCGCCATCCTGCCTCAGCAGCAAATGATAATGATTGGGCATCAGACAATAGGCTGTGACTGTAACAAGATAGGATTTCGCGTATTTCCCCAAGAGCCTCAAACAATAGAGGAAGTTCTCCTCCGAGAAGAAAATGCTCTCACGATGCGCGCCCCGGTTGTAGATGTGGTAATTGACAAGTGCCAAGACATC
>JAUWMS010000567.1 GCA_030613045.1 Candidatus Latescibacterota bacterium
CGGAGGCGGAGGCGCTGGGCCTGCAAATCGGAGCGGTGAATCCGAATCTATTTCAGGATCCGGCGTATAAGATGCGCAGTCTGACCAACGTGGATGCCGGTGTGCGCGGGAAGGCGGTGGATCATCTGTTCGAGGGCGTGGCGATTATGGAGGCGGTGGATTCCGACATTCTTAGTCTGTGGTTTGGGGATGGTACGAATTATCCGGGACAGGGGGATTTTCGGCGGCGAAAGGCGTGGATGGAGGAGGGACTTTCGGCGGCGTACGACCGACTCCCGGAAGGGGCGCGGATGCTAATCGAGTATAAGTTTTTCGAGCCGGCGTTCTATCACACGGACATCGCGGGTTGGGGGATGGCCTACGCTTTTTGTCGAAACTTAGGGGCTAAGGCGCAGGTGTTGGTGGATCTGGGGCATCATCCGCTTGGGACGAACATCGAGCACATTGTGGCGTTTTTGCTTGCGGAGGGCAGATTGGGCGGGTTCCATTTCAACAACAAAAAATATGCGGACGACGATCTGACCGTGGGTTCGATCGCGCCGTACGAGTTGTTTCTGATTTACGCGGAGTTGGCCGCGGCTGAGGAGGATCCGGAGGTGGATGCGGAGGTGGCGTATATGATTGATCAGAGTCACGCCATCAAGCCCAAAATCGAGGCGATGCTCCAGTCCGTGATGCACCTTCAGACCGCATACGCCAAGGCGTTGCTGGTGGATCGTAAGGCCCTTGGGGAGGCGCAGGAGCAGCACGATGCGGTGCTGTGCGAGCGGATGCTTCAGACGGCTTTTCAGACGGATGTGACCCCGCTGTTGGCGCAGGTGCGGACGGAGATGGGACTCGATCCGGATCCTCTGATGGTGTACCGGGGGAGTGGGTATGCGGAGCGGATTCTTGAGGAACGTGGGTAATTATTTTACCGCTGATAGCGCAGAGAAATCCCCGTGAAAGTGAGAAAGTGTGAGAGTGGGAAAGTGGGAGGAGTCTCACCGTCTCACTTGGTCGATTCAGCCCAAAAGAAAGAGAATCGACTTCTCACTTTCACACTTTCTTTTCTCTTCGGACCTTGCGGTGAACACAAAAGAAAATAATTCCGTCGGGGAACCTATGGAGAAAAAAAGTGGTTCTTTCTGAGTTTGGGGAGGTTTGGCTTCCCGAGGCGTTTCGTTCGATGGTTGGAGCGGTGTCGGAGTTTGAGGCGGTGTCGGCGACGGAGGCTCCGAGCCGCGTACTCCGGCAGTTGAAGGCCGGAGTGGGCGTGGTGCTGTATGGGCCGTATCCTTATGTGGATGGGATCTATCGCTATTGCCAGCGCTTCGGGAAGGAACTTGTGGATCGGGATGCGTTCCCTGAGATCGAGAACCCGTTCGAGCGGATGGCGGTCCGGACGGCGGCCCGGAAACAGGGGCTGCATCGTTTGTTCGTGGTGGCGGAGGACGAGGAGTTGGTGAGAGTGCGGGATACGCCCCAGATCACCGGATGGACGCAGTGGTTGGAGGAGCCTTTTCGGGGGCAACGAATTCTGATTCCCGTGCGGCGTTTGCAGCGTATTCTCACGGATATGCGGAGGATGAAGGAGGGACTTCGGATTGATGCGCTTTCCGAGACCATTACGGTGCTCCCGCACGTGTACATTCCCTCAGATCAAAGCGTGATCAATATGTTCGCGGCCAAACGGGAGGTAATAGCGGGCAAGCGGGTGCTCGATATGGGCACGGGCACGGGCGTGCTGGCGCTTCTCGCGGCGCGGCTTGGCGCCTCGGAG
>JAUWMS010000522.1 GCA_030613045.1 Candidatus Latescibacterota bacterium
CCACAAACCATTCGACCGCATCCAACCGCTGCTGGGTGGCGGCCACCAGATCCTGCTTGAGAATGGAGAAATTGAGCCGCTTCCCCTCTACGGAAAGTTTCCCGAAACACGCCTGATTGTGGCAGGGATAGGGAATGGTGATCACCACATTGACCTTCCGGCCGCTCGGACCCAGCTTCGCCTCAGCCTCTTCTACGTACCGGTCCAGCCCACCGAGTATCGTGTCTTCGCCAAAATAATGGTCCCGCAGCCACGCCCAATCGTCCTTCCGTGCGGGATTGCTCGTCGGCACGATGAAATAGTCGCCTTCGCTGGAGCGGGTTGTGCCGAGATTCTCCCCCGGATAAAACGCATTTCCGGAGGGCGGCGCGGACGCCATAAACAGAAAACTATCGAAGAACCAATCGTCCGGCTCGCCCCCTCGATCTAAATGCGTGACCGAAAACCTGAAATCCTCCGGGGACCAATCCTTCGGCTTCCCGGAATAGGCGAGCATCATGTGCCGCAACCCGCCGTATTCGGACAGCCCCTGCGGGAAATATCCGACCTTACCATGCATGCGCTCATTGTGCGGGCCACCTTGGGGTAACAAATTGACAATTGACAACTATGTTTTTCTCTGCTTATACCTTTGCCTGTTTTTTTCTCTGCGGTCTCTGCGTCTCCGCGGTGAGAGGGATTTACAGATCCGCAAGCGCCGCCAGATCCTCGTCCGTCAAAGCCGCATGCGAAAACACCACGATGCCCTCGGCACCCTCCTCTTGCGCGGCTTGCACCTGCTCGACCAGCATTTCGGTGCTCAAAACTGAGCGTGAGCTCCCCTTGCCCAATCCCGCCCAAACCGGACATCCTCCCTTGACCTGGGCTATATGATTCCGCGTCCTCCTTTTGACCATCAGCGTGCTGTTCGTGTAGGTCATCGGCATCATCACATCCACGAGTCCCCGCTCGCCCCAATCGCCCCAGTTCTGCCCCTCGTACACGATGCACTCCGGGTATTCCATAAACACCGCCGCCGAAAGCTCCTTGCCTCTCCCTTTGACCGATGCGGAGAGTTCCTCCACGAATTTCGTGACCCATCCGGCCCGCCACTGGACCCACGTTGGCCAGTCCGGATGTTTTCGGTTTTTGCCCCGCTCGCTATACACGTTGAACTCGGAGACCTTGCCGATTTCGAGGGGATCGGTCCCCGTCTCCGCCTTGAATCCGGAGCGACACCGCTCACAAAAGCACACGTCCTCCGAGTTGTACCGGATGTAATCCATGTGGACGCCGGCCACGTCGTACTCGTCCATCACCTCTTCATACAGGCTCAGCTCATACTTCCGCACCGCCTCGGCGGCCGGACACGCCCAGGGCGTGAGCGCTCCGTCCCGATTCACCATCCGCAGGGACTCGTCCTTCCGAAAAAGCGGCGAGTGTTCGCCTTCGGGGAACACGCACATCCAGGGATGTACGCTTATCCCGACCGCCTTCGCTTTTTCAACCAACACACGCAGCGGATCCCACGCCAAAAACTGGGGCTGCACCTTCCCGATCCGACTGTGATAGCTGACGTACCCGCCGCCGCCTTTTACGACCGGGACGATCAGATCGAACCCGGCCTGCGCCAAACGATCCACCATCGGTCCCACCGAATCCGGTCCGTCCGCATAATCCGCGCCCGGGCTGGACCAGACGGCTTTATGAAATCGCGCCATTGTGATGCCTCCTCTCCTGAAAAGACAATTGGTGATTGGTGAGTGGTGCTTCTCCGGCTGTTACCCGCTTACCCGTCACCTGAGCTTTCCAAACGGAATCCGGAAAAATCCAAGTAGAAGCGTCCCCGTGCGTTTGAACAACACCCGGGAAGGGGACTGGCAAGGTTCGTACGGTGATCTATTCCAACTCAGGAATCGGCGCTTCCGGCCACGTCGAAGGCAACGAGGGCGGCACTTCTTCGATCACCCGCATGGATTTCCATTTTCCGCTTAGAAAGCGAAGCAGAAACGCAAACCCCAATAGAATGATGTACGCCGAAGCAATCGTCCAGCCTGCGTAGATGCCCTTGTGCAGCAGCACAAGCACGACGTAACTTGGAACGACCAGCACGAGCAGGGAGATCGCAAAGATCATGACCATGACATAGCGCGTATCCCCCGCGCCTTTTATGCCCGCGGCGAAGATGATGTTCAGGGTGTCGAACACCGAATACACGGCCACGAAGCGCAGCAGCACGATGGCCATTCCCCGAATCTCCGCAAAGCTTTCCGCGTCCGCCCGCGCGGCAAAGGGGCGCAAAAACAGATTCGGCGTCAGCACGTAGAGCGCGGCGATCGTGGTCATATACAGAAACGTCATGTGAAATCCGGAATACACGCTGCGTTCCGCCAAATCGGGTCGGCCTTTTCCAAGATATTGGCCCACCAATACGGACACCGCTATGCCGAAGCCGATCATCGGCATAAAGGCCAGGCTGTTGATGTTGAAGGCAATG
>JAUWMS010000194.1 GCA_030613045.1 Candidatus Latescibacterota bacterium
GTCGGGTTCGTCCACCGTCCAGACATAGAGCGCGAGATCCCGGCGATGGAGTTCCCGGACGAGTTCGGGCGTGGCGGCGTTGTGGGAAAGCGCGAGTATATTTGCTCGGACTTCGGTGGTGCTCTGGACAAGACGGCTCGCGCGGGTGTGCCGAATGTCTATGGCGGGCACGCCGATGAGGAGGGCCGTTCGGAGGTACGGATTCAGAAGACCGATTTCCCGGACGACTTCCTCGTGAAAGGATTGCAGGACCACGCGCTCTACCGCATCCTGCTCCTCCACGGTGCGCACCACCTCCCGCGTGATGTCCTCGGGCTTGATTTCGATGAGCGCAAACGCCTCGCCCCGGATCAGGTCGAGGACTTCCTTCAGCGTGGGAATGCGCTCTCCGGCAAACGCAGGATCAAAACGACTTCCGGCATCGGCCTCTTTAATTTCGGAAAGGGTGAGGTCTTTGATCGCTCCCCGCCGGTCGGTGGTGTGGTCCAACGTGGCGTCGTGGCAGACGACAACGTGGCCGTCTTTGCTCAGATGTACGTCCATCTCGACCGCGTCCGTGCCGATTTGGATGGCTTTTCGGAAGGCGGCCAGCGTGTTAGCCGGAGCCAACCCTTTCCCGGATGCGCCCCGATGGGCGATGCGTGTGATGTGGGGCATAGCGTTTCCTCTCTATCGTCCTTAACGAGGCGGTTCCGTCATTCGCATCACTGGTTTTCCAAAAGTTCCAGAATCACTCCGAGTTGAGACGCGCTGTTTATATAGCTATAGCAGCCACCCGTGTACTCCCCGCGTTGCACCAACGGCATGCCTTTCTTTTCGAGGATCGCCACCTGCTCGTCCATGTCCTCGATATGAAAGGCCATGTGGTGGACGCCCTCGCCTTTCGTTTCGAGGAACTCCTGCCATGTGCTCGGTCCTCCCACCGGTTCGATAAGTTCGAGCGAAACCTCGCCCAGTTGAAAAAATGCGAGCTTCGCCCGGCCTTCGGTGGATTGTCCGCGGTAGCGGGTATGCGCCTTCTCCTCCGGGCCGGTCAGGGACCAGTCCGGCACGTCCACGCCGAACAAGTCAGCGTAAGCCTTCGCCGACTTTTCGATGTCCCGCACCACCAGCCCGATCTGGCAGACCACGCGGCTGCCGAACGCTTCCGGATAATCGGTTGCCATCTGGATTTTTCCTTTCCCTGACCGTTGCACTCATTTGGCCAACTGCCGGCACAAATACACGGCGACGAGTTTGGCGCCCTGGACGAGGTCCTCAATGCTTACGGTTTCGTCCTCGGAATGGGCGGAATCCTTGCTCCCCGGACCAAAGAAAACAGCCGGCGTGCCTCCGTATCGAACGATGTTCGCGGCGTCCCCCCACGCGGGCGTGGTCTCAACCTTCGGCGAGGAGCCGATGGCGGCTTCGTACGCCTGGCAAAGATGCCGCACAAGTGGCGCCTCCTCCGACATCTCGAAGGGAACCAGATCCTTCACCCATTCGACTCCCGAAGGGTGCGCGCGTAGCCACTTGTCCGATGCGTCGGCCTTACGAATGATTTCGGTGAACTCCTCCCGGACGGATGCTCCGTTCCATCCGCGCCCGGCCTGTTCATTCGCGAGGGCTTCTTTGAGGCGATAGACGATGTTCAGACTGAGCGTGGCGCTGCCGGGCACCACCGCCGGATGCACCCCGGCATTGAAAATTCCGAGATTCACGAGACAATTCGGATATTTCGTCTCGCGGGCCTTTTTGAACCCGTCAATGGCTTCCTTGATCAGGCAAGCCTTGTCAATCGCATTTACGCCCCCGCGCGCCGCATGACCGGATCGGCCTTGCACATGCACGTCCGCGGTGAGACAGCCCTGACACCCGCGCGTCAGAATCAACTTTTCTCCGTCTATCACAAGGGCTTCGTCCCCTTTGTATCCTTCCAGACAGCACGCCAGCGTTCCCGCGCCCGAGCCGCTGCATTCCTCGTCCACCACACTCTCGTGCACGATGGAGCCGGTGAGCGCGTCGGCGAATTTCAACGCCGCCTGGATCGCGATGATGCCCATCACCATACCGCCCTTGTCGTCGCTCGATCCGCGTCCGTATATTTTTCCGTCCTTGACGTCCGCGCAGAAGGGATCGAATTTCATGTCCGACACGCCGACGGTGTCCATGTGCGAATTGATAACGATGCGCTTTCCGGGACCAAGATCGAACTCCGTCACGAGATTGGGGCGGTCCTTCCAGCTCCGGCCTTTCGGCCCGATGACCCCCATCTGCTCGAAGATATCGGGCGGCGGCTCGAAGAGTCGGGTCTTCCCTCCCATCTCTTCGAGGATGGGTTTTATGAATTCCTGGCCGGCCTTCTCCAGCCCCGTCGGTTCAGCCCCGGCATAGGGATTGACCGTGTTGATCCGCACGAGAGAGCGGCACATCTCGACCATTTCGTCGGTCCGGTTTTCGACCTCCTGCATCACTTCGCGGATTATATCAGCCATAGCTTCCTCCAGTGATTGGACCGCCTATCGAACACCGAAGAACACCGAAAGGCGCTGAAAAAACCAGAGCCTGCGGTTTTTCGGTGTGTTCCGTGTTTTTCGGTGTTCGATGCATTTGTCCCAAACAGGATACTCCGGCTATGTGTAAGAGCCAACTTTTGTTGATGTTCCGACGGGATGATTTGTTTCAATCATTTGGCCGGCTCTATCGGAATCACTTTTTTTGGTATCGTTCAAAAGGATTTGTTCACGATGGTATTTTTCATATTCCGATTCGGCCAGTTTTTTTGTCCGGGAGACCTGCCGATTCCCTTCTTTTTGAACGGTCAAGTATTCCTTAACAGTTGCCTCTGGTGATAATTCACCTTCATTATGTAGGAGGGAAATCCTTTCGCCGACCGGAGAACCGTCTCCTACCCGGTGCAGCGCTGTATTCCTATGCCCCAAACTTAGTCAGCCGCTCTGCATTCGCCAAAGCCAAAGCCATAATCTCGGTGGCCGGGAATTGGCCCAACGCGCCCTGCGCGCATTCGGTTTCGGAGAAGGCTTGGACGGAATCACGCCGTGACCACTTGGCGGTCAGAATGAGGGGAACCGGGTGCCAGCTATGGGCCTTGAACGTGGCCGGCGTCGAGTGATCGCCCGTGACCACGAGCACATCGGGTTGGAGCTTGGTCATGCGCGGAAGCAGGCTGTCCAACTCCTCGATGATTCGCACCTTTTCGTCAAAATTCCCGTCTTCGCCCGCGCTGTCCGTCTTCTTCACGTGGAAATAGATGAAATCGTAATCCGCGTAATGCTGCTCCAACGTGTTCATCTCGTCCGCGATCTCGCCCCCGGTGGGCAGGATGTCCATGCCCACCATGCGGGAAACGCCGAGGTAGTCGGGATAGGTGGCGATGGCCCCGGCTTTGAGCTTATATACTTCCCGCATCGTGGGCAGATAGACCGGATGGGCGAAGCCGCGCATCAGGATGCTGTTGGTCGGAGCGAGGTCCCGGAGGATCTCCCGCGCCTGGCGGATGAATTCGTTCGCGATCCGGGCCGTGCGTTCGGCTTTGGGATCGTCCGAGACGAGGGGTTCGACGAGCCTCGGAGGCAACCCGTTTTGTCCGGGATCGGAGTCGGCAAGTTTCTCGGAGAGGTCCGCCCCTTTGAACACCACGACGGCCCGATAATCCTTGACCGGATCAATGGTGAATGCCACGTCGTCGAGTTGAATCTTGCGGAGCAGCTCGCACAGTTCGGCGTTTCGTTCCGTGGGAATGCGGCCCGCTCTGCGGTCGGAGATGGCTCCGGAGTCGTCCATCGTAGCAAAATTGACGCGCACTGCCAGATCCTCCGGCGCGGGTTTGAGCCCGATGCCCAGAGCCGCGACTGCGCCGCGTCCGATGGCGTGCCTGATCGGATCGTATCCAAAAAGAGAAAGATGCGCTACCCCGCTTCCGGGCGTAACCCCTCGTGCGATGGGATGGATCAATCCCCCGACGCCGCTCTGAGCCAGCGCGTCGAGATTCGGCGTCCGGGCCGTCTCCAACTCCGTGCGCCCGGAGACAGAATTGGGCCGTCCGCCCACGCCATCTATGACCAAAAGAATGATTTTGGAATCCCGATCCAGCGCTAAATTGTGCGCGGGAATAAGTTCTGAACTGACCATGGTTTGCTCCTCTCTAAGGGGAAAAGGCGTGAGTGGTGAGTTGGTGAGTGGTGAGTGGGGGAACCCCGAAAAAAGAGATTATCCGGCAAATTGAGGAAAATGTCAAATCTCAAAATCAAAATGCCAAATCAAGCTCAAAGTGCCAATGCCAAATGGTGCTTGTCTCATCTTGGTCTTTGAGTTTTGGAATTTGACATTCAGCTATAAAGCTTGGAAATTGCTCCCAAACTTAGACGGATCCTGCCACCACTCACCACTCACCAATCACCTACCTTACTCCAGCCTGTAATTCGGCGCTTCCTTCGTGATCGCGACGTCGTGCGGATGGCTCTCCCGGATGCCCGCGGCGGTGACCTCGACGAACCGGGCCTGCGTGCGCAAGGCTTCTATATCTTTGGCTCCGCAGTATCCCATACCCGCCCTCAGTCCGCCAACGAGCTGATAGATGTCTCCGGCTAGCGAGCCTTTGTAGGGAACCTGCCCTTCGATGCCCTCGGGCACGAGTTTGGTGGTCTCCAGTTCGTCCTCCTGGAAATAGCGATCCCGGCTGCCGCGCTCCATGGCCCCGAGGGAACCCATCCCTCGATAGACCTTGAAGGTGCGGCCATGATAGATGACGGTTTCGCCGGGAGCCTCCTCCGTGCCCGCAAACAGGTATCCGATCATCACGCAACTGGCGCCGGCCGCGATGGCTTTGGTAATATCTCCGGACTGGGTGACGCCCCCGTCCGCGATGACGGGAATGTGGTGTTGGTCCGCGATCCGTGCGCAGTTATACACCGCCGTGACCTGGGGGACGCCCACACCGGCGACCACGCGGGTGGTGCAGATGGCCGACGGCCCGATGCCGACTTTGATGGCGTCCGCGCCCATAGCGATCAGATCCTGAGCCGCTTCCGCGGTGGCGACATTTCCGGCGATAAGGTCCACTTCGGGATAGGTGGCTTTGAACCAGCGGGCGGCCTCGAGTACCCCTTTGGAATGCCCGTGGGCGGTATCAATGACGATCACATCCACCCCGTGTTCCACGAGGGCGGCAACACGCGCTTTCATATCGTGGGAGACGCCGACGGCCGCGCCTACCCGCAATCGGCCCAGATCGTCCTTGCATGCGTGGGGGAAGCGGGTCTTCTTCTCGATGTCCTTGACCGTGATCAACCCTTTGAGCATGCCGTTCTTGTCCACGACCGGCAGCTTCTCGATCCGGTTTTTGTGAAGGATCTCGACGGCCTCCTCCGGGGAGACGCCTTCGGGAGCCGTGATCAAGCGTTCTTTGGTCATGACCGCGTGGATCGGTTGGTCTAAGTTGCGTTCGAAGCGGAGGTCGCGGTTGGTAAGGATGCCCACCAGTTTACCGCCCTCTGTAATGGGCACGCCGGAGATGTGAAAGCGTTTCATAATTTCCAAAGCCTGGCGAATGCTTTCCTCCGGGGGGAGCGTGATGGGATCGGCGATCATGGCGCTTTCGGAGCGCTTGACTTTTTCGACTTCATTCGCCTGCTCCTCGATGGAGAGGTTTTTGTGCAGGATCCCGATGCCGCCCTCCCGCGCGATGGCGATGGCGAGACGGGATTCGGTCACCGTGTCCATCGCAGCGCTGACCAAGGGGATGTTCAGCCGGATATTTCGGGTAAGGCGCGTGCTCACGTTTATGTCTCGGGGCACCACCTCGGATTTGGCGGGCACGAGGAGGACGTCGCCGAAGGTGAGGCCTTTCTGAAGGATTTTA
>JAUWMS010000505.1 GCA_030613045.1 Candidatus Latescibacterota bacterium
TCGCGCCAGTGCGCCCCGCCATCGCTCGTCCAGGAGAACGCGCTCGTGGCGAGATGGAGGAGGACTCCTTCGCGGGTGGCCAGCAACTCCGGATGACCGCTGTGCGGAAAGGGCGCAGGATGAACGGGACCCGGCTCCCACGTCCGACCGATCTTCTTCAGCACGCTTTGCCGCCGCTCTTCTCGTACACATTTCCCCGTGCTCGAATTATACACGGCCCAGCGGAACAGGAGCAGCAAATCGCCATTGGGCAGTTCGGCCGCGTCGTACTCCTCCCCCGGATAGGGCGGCTTTCGGAGTTCCTCGGGAAGCACCTCGACCGGCTGCAGCCACGTCCCGCCGTCGTCTTCGGATACCAGGAGTACGGGCCTGAGTAGGCGGCTGTATTCCTTGCGCGTCTTCGATCCCGCCGGTACCTCGGCCATCGCGCCCGTCAAGATAACCCGTCCATCCCGGAGCACCCGGATGCGTTTGGGCCAGTACGTATATTTCCGGGGATCCAGCACGATTTCAGGCGGCCCCCACGTTTTTGTGCCATCCGTGGAGCGCTGAATGAAGCCGGTTTGGGGCACGTCATCGTAGGGCAAATAGGAACCCCACACACCGCGCAGGATCGTGCCGGCGGAGAGGGCGGTCTCCGCCGGACCCGTGCATCCGTTCATGCAGCTTTTGAAGGGATCCGCGCTGACTTGCTGCCAGGTGTTCCCCTCGTCGGTAGTGCGCAGATAGACGTTGGCGAGATCGAGGCCGGTCATATCGTACGACTCTCCATGACCCGAGGGCGGCCAGCTTAATCGCTCTCTGATTTCGGGCGGCGCCTTCGGCCTTCCCGCTATCGGCCCCGTGGCCTGAGCAAAAGAAATCATCGTGCTTCCATCCGGCATATTCCAGAGACCCACCCAGCACGTGTACCCCGGCGTCTGCGGCGAATGATAGATCGTCCGCTTTGAAAACTCCGCGATGCGGAACCTGTGGCTTTTCATTTTCATATCCTCAAAAAAAACACCGGGAACCACAGGTTAAGGTTAAGACCTTGTCTTTTCTCAACCTCAACCTAAACCTATAGTTTTCGATCTGTTTCCGTGTTCTTCGGTGTTCAATTGTTCCGTTCAATAAAGCGGCGTGGAGCCATCCTCGGCCACACACCGCCATGCCTCGAGCGGCCGATGCGGATGGGAGCGCACCATGTCCATATTCAATTCCACGCCCAATCCGGGACGCTTGGCCAACTCGTTGACATCCACGTGCCCCTCGGAAATCGGCACCGCCAAGGTCTGCACGTCGTCGAACCACGGCTGCAACCGGCAGTGTTCCAGCATCAGAAAATTCTGCATGGCCGCCGCGGCGTGTGCAGAAGCCGCCGTAGCCACCGGCCCGTACGGATTGTGCGGTGCGATGAGAATGCCGTACACCTCGGCGAAGTGCGCGATTTTCATCAGTTCGCTGATCCCGCCCGTGTGGCTGAGGTCCACCTGGCAAACATCAACGGCCTGTTGCTCGAACCATTCCCGGCAATCCCAGCGCGTCATCCAGCGTTCTCCGGCCGCGAGGCGCACGTCCGGGAAATCGCGCTTCAGCCGGAGATACGGCTCCACCGTGCTCTGCTCAAGCGGCTCCTCCACGAAGCACATCTTCAGGGGCCGCAAGCCCTCGACCAGCCGGTGCGCGGTTTGCGGCGTGAACCAGCCGTGGGCATCAATCATCAGGGCCACGTCCGGGCCCAGCGCGTTGCGATAGCGCGTCAATCCCTCAATCGCGATGTCCACCTGCTTATCCAAGTCAAAGGGCCGGGTCTCCTCCCCCGCGCCGTGCTTGACCGCATCGAACCCCTCCTCCAAAACCTGAGCCGCGACCTCCTCGATCGTGCCCAAAGCGAAATCCGCGCGCGCGTAGAGCCGTATTTGTTCACGCACCTTCCCGCCCAAGAGCTTGAACACCGGCTGGCCCGCGGCCTTCCCGGCGATGTCCCACAACGCCTGATCAATCCCGCTCATTGCGCTGGTGTGCACGATCCCGCGACGCCACCAAAAATCGCGGTATCCCAATTGCCAGATCCGCTCCACGTCCGTCGGATCCATGCCCAAAAGACGGGGCCTGAGTTCCGTCTCGATCTGCGCCTTGACCGCCATCTCGTGATACTCGGTCGTGGCCTCTCCGATGCCCGTGATGCCCGCGTCTGTCTGAATTTCGACAAAGACCCAGTTTCGCTTTGGGGTCTTTCCGTCCGGGCCCAGGATGCTCATCACGTGGCAAGCCATATCGGTGATCTTCATAGGGGTTTCCTCCCAAAGTCTTCTGATAAAATTCGCACCGCAAGCCGCAAAGAGCGTAGCGCGGCAGAGCCGTAACCAAAGTCCAAAAGCAATGGGACACGGAACCCACGGATTTTCACGGATCAAACAAAGTGCGTATAGGTAGAAATCCGAGCAATCCTTATCATCCTCCCTTTACAAAAACCTTGCCGAAAAAAGGATTCTGCGGATTAGTAGTGCAAAGGGGTTCGAGTTTTATATTTTGTATTTCTTTGCGCGCTTTGCGTCTTTGCGGTGGGAAAAATCGGCGCTATACATTAAACCGGATTTCGATGATTTCCCTCGGCTGGACGATGTAATCCCGATCCACCAGTCTGGCCACCCCTTTGGACTTGCACTCATTGAAATTATGACACTTCATATAATCCTCGAACGCGACCACATCCCCTTTGATAAATCCGCGCGCCAGGTCCGT
>JAUWMS010000103.1 GCA_030613045.1 Candidatus Latescibacterota bacterium
TGCCCCGAGTTTTGCAGCGTAGGCCGAGAAGAAATAAGTCTTCACACTCGCGGCGGATACGCCTTCTCCGCCATCTGCAAGGGATGTTCGGCTTTTCATACGTCAGTGTGAGGAAACAAAAATGAGATTCCAGACAGTACTTGAACCCAGTGAGGAAGGTGGATACACCGTCTATGCGCCTTCACTTCCCGGCTGTATCAGCGAAGGAGACACGGTTGAGGAGGCTTTGACGAACATCCGGGAGGCTATGGAACTCTATCTGGAGCCTGTGGAGGATGATTGTCAAGTCGGGGAGAGCGGGTGCCAGGAGGGCTATGCTATGGACAACCGTGTTGCCCTTGAAGATCATCGCGGCGTGTTTTGAGGTGCACAACGAATTCGGTCCTGGAAAGGAGGCGGAAGATGGGACAGGCCCTGAAACAAATCAATGTGTTGTGGAAATATGCGCAAGTTCATGGGGGAGATAGACTCCTCTCGATGACGTTATCAAAGCTGATCGAAGCTAAGATGGACCAATACAACAGGGAGATAGAAGAATTAGAAGAGGAGATGAGAACCTTTGAGCGAAAATATGATATGAGATCAGAGAAGTTCTATGCATCTTACCAGCAAGGAGAAATAGGCGACGCCATGGACTTCCACGAATGGTTTGCCCTCTGTGATATGCATCGCAGGAGCTTCGAGGAAAGGGCGCTTTTCAGAGAAGCCGAGGAGAGGTAAGTGGTCGAGCAATATTTCAATGACATTTTGGCCCGGCTCTCCAGTAGTGCTGTTGTGGCTTCTTTCAGGATCGTACGCCGCGGGATCCGGGACAGGGACGGGCACCTGAGGGTTAGATGCGTCCTGACAAATGGGGATTTGCTTGAACTTTCAGAATATATTGTTCTCTCTAAGGAGGATATACAGCTTGTGGATTACAGCTTTCAATGGCAGAGTCGGGTCTCATTGATAAGAAGATGGGACAACACACGGCACCACGCGCGGATCAGCACGTTTCCAGCGCACGTGCATATAGGCACAGACGAGCATGTACAGGAATCTCCTCCGATGAGCTTAGGCCGGGTTCTGGAAATCATAGATGGGGAGATTTCGGCTTGTTGAACCACTGATGACACTGATCCCTTGTGCGTTCCCCCTGCTTTGTCCGATGCTCTAAACCTTCATAGCTACGGACATATCGGAGCGACGCGGAAACACCATCCCCGCCAGCTAAAAGGGAGTGTCCGTGCTTCACTGTTCTGCCCGATGCTCTCAACCACCAACCACACCTCTCCAAAAGGAGGTGCTCAAATGAAACAATCCTTCATGATTCTGAGGAGACTATCGACGGTCCTTATAGCAAGTGTTTTCTTATACGGTTGTGCAGTTACTATGATGGAGCCCGCTGAAATAAAACCTGAGGTGTCAATGGAGGTCACTTTTTGGGTGGACAAAATTGGCACGTATGATGCGGACAGAGGTATAGTTCCGATCACGATCTGCGGACGAACAGAGGAAATCCAGGTTCCCCGGAGCTTGAAGGCGGAAAATCTGGTCACCGTATCCTTCGCTTCGGTGACCATCGCTGGACGAACGGAGAAACTCACGGTCCCCGTTCCCATGAGCTTGGTCGGGAGCTTGGGGGCGAAAAGTATCGCTTACGCAGATGGGAAGTGGGAGGTTGGTAATATGGTGATCGAGGATTCTCAGACCGGCTTCCGCCATGCCTTGACCATACGCGAACGAACGGAGGAAATCGCAGTTCCTTTGAGCCTGGCCCGAAGCTTCAAGGAAAACAAGGATAAGTTGGTGGTCAAGTGGGAGAGGCGGCTGACCGCGGAGGGGAAATATACCTATTACAATCTCATGATTGAGAATCCTCTGACCGGCAACCGCTATCCCTTCGGGCCACAGACCGAACAGCGTTTAGTGGTGCCCAAGTTGACCGCCCCTCCGAAGCTTGCAACTCGCCTCCATTTTGTGGAGCCCTCGGGCAACGGCTATCTGGATGCGGAGGAGGAGGGGAAGGTCATGCTTACAGTGGAGAACAAGGGGAAGGGCTCTGCATATTCGTTCATCGTCCAACTTTCCCCGCAGGGTGAGACGCCTCACCTTTCCTACGAGCAGGAGCGGATCATCCCAGAGATCAAGCCGGGGGCGCAGGCAGAGGTGGCGTTTTCCCTCCAGGCGGGTTCGGAGGTGGCTACCAGGCAATATTCCTTCGTCCTCACGATGGAGGAGGCGAATGGCTTTGAGCCGGCGTCCATCCCCTTTTCCATCCAGACCCATCGGTTTATGCCTCCTGACCTACATGTGGTGGATTTAGGGGTGACGGACGCCTCCCAGAACGGCAAGATCGAGCCGGGGGAGTTGGCCGAGATTACTGCACGAGTGCAAAATCGGGGCAAGGGAGAGGCCAAGGCGGTCAAGGCAGAGGTCGTATTAGGAGAGAATGTGTTTTTCACGGAGGAGTCGCAACGGCGCTTCGATTTAGGGAATATCCCACCTGGGGCGTACAAGGACGTAGTCTTCACTCTGTACACCAACAATCGGATCAAGGATAAGATCCCTGTTTCGTTGCGCTTGACCGAACAGCGGGATCGCTTCTCAAAACGGGAGCCCTTGGCGTTATCCGTGAACCGGGTCCAGAAACGGCCGGAGGAGATCGTGTTTACGGGGCAAGCCAAGCCGGAAGTGGAAATCAAGGACGTGGCCACGTTGTCGGTGGACATCGAGCAGGATATTCCAAAAACGAAGGCGCAAAATCCCAACGCGGTCGCAGTGGTCATCGGCAATCAACACTACAAGCATATCGGGAATGTGGACTATGCGAACCGCGACGCCACGGTGATGCAGGATTATCTGGCGCAGGCCTTCGGATACAAGACGGGCAATATCCTCCGTTATAGCGACGTCACCAAAACGGACTTCGAGGCGCTGTTCGGCAGCCACGCGGATCACAAAGGGAAGCTATACCGCAAAGCCCGCGCAGGCGGCGAGGTGTTTATCTACTACAGTGGTCACGGGCATTCCGAGGGGCAGAACAAGCCCAGCTACTTTGTGCCCTCCGATGCGGAGGTGTCCACCATCGGACTGACCGGCTATCCGCTGAAGGTCTTTTACGACAACATCGCCAGGCTGATCGCGGAGAAACATCCGAAACGCGTGGTGGTCGTGATGGAGTCCTGTTTCAGTGGATACTTGGCTGAGGGCGTCAGTTCCACCCGTTGGGTCTCGGACAATCCGCTGTTGACGCTAAAGAGCAGCGGCGCTGTGGTGATGACCGCGGCTTCGGGCAGTGAGACCGCCAAGTGGTACAAGGAAAAACAGCACGGACTGTTCACCTATTTTCTCCTGAAAGCCTTCCAGAACAGTCCCAACGAAGGCGGAAAGCGTGCGGACGCCAATGGGGATGGTCGGCTTACGTTGCGTGAAATCCAGGCTTTTGTGAGCGATCAGAGCTATGGCGTGCCGTACTTCGCCCCCCTGTACACAGGTGACGAGCAGACGCCGGTGATTATGGGAGATAAGAGCACGGTGTTGTTGGAGTGGTAATCTCAGACCTCCGAGATTTCGGAAATCTCGGAGGTCTCTGATAGGGCTGACCCCCAGCCACTTCAGAGGCTTTTTGCCTTTGCCAGTGCCGAGTTCACTCCGGCTTTGAGGTAGCAAGAATGATGCACAAACTAAGCGTGTTTATATTTTTAACCTTCGTGGGTTCCGGGTGCGCCGGTTATCCGCCCAAGACACCTTCGCCATCCTTGGAAAATGCTTCTGTCCTTTTGGAGACGGATGCGCCGCAAAAAATTTTAGGCGATGGCTGGGTGGAGATCACCGAACGAGCACAGATGATCACGCAGGGCCAGGAGACCGCGCGGGCCGAAGCGATGAGGCGGGCGTACGCGGAGGCCGGTGCGGTGATCGCGGGGATCGAGGTGCGCAGCGACACCAGAGATCAGCAAGTGGAGATTTCGATAAATGGCAAAATCGCGAAAAGTTTTGACGCGTTCAGTTCGCTCTCGACCTTGCAAAGCAACGGCCGCGTGGATGAGGAGAAGGGGGTGCGCGAGGGCATCATAACACGAGCGGGGCAATCCTATTACGAGCTCGTCGTGCGGCTTCACGTCTCTATGGAGAAGGGCAAGCGGGATCCCACTTTTATGCTGAGCTCGGATCTCAATCAGGAGACGTTCCGTGACGGCGAGGAAATGATTCTTACATTGCACACCACGAAAAACGCGCACGCTACCGTGTTCAACTTGCTGTCGGACGGCACTGTGGAATTGCTTTATCCCAACCCGGCGATTCCCTACGATGCGGTGCGGGCGAATACGCCCTTCGAGATTCCATCGGAGGCGTTGCGCAGAAGGGGATTGCATTTGCGGAAATTTGCGGACCACGATATTCCCCAAATCGAAGCACTTTTTGTCGTGGCCACCCGAAAGCGTATCCCTTTCCCCGACGCCGGGATCACCGAGGACGGCGTGATGCCCTATCAAACCACTGCTTTCCTGACGATCCAAAAATGGCTGTTGAATGTTCCTCTTGAGGAGCGGGCGGAGGAGACGATTCAGTACCTTGTCACTCCGTAAATCTCACCGCACAAGAGTGAACATTTCCAAAACTTTCGAGACGTTGGAAATGTTTGGTTACATTTGCCGGAAACCCTTGAAGGTAAACTCAAAAGACTGCCCGACACCCCCTTGAGGAAAAACGACGACTTCGTTGATTTTATGAGAATTTTCTCCGATTATGAGACACCATGAAATTTAATGTCGAACTGACCCACAGCGCGGAAAAAGATTTGGCTTACTATGCCAAATATGAGCAGCGCATTATAGTGAAATCTATTCTGAAACACTTGCAAGTGGACGCGAATATCCGGACCAAGAGAAGAAAACAACTTCGTCCGAATCCGCTTGCACCTTGGGAACTGCGCATTGGGGATTATCGAGCATTTTACGAGATAGAGGAAGGTCGAAACGTCAACGTCATAGCCATTGGACACAAAGAGCATGATGATTTGTTTATACGAGGGGAGGAGGTGGACCTATGAGAACTATTGATTTGACGGAAGGGAAACCTTCTGTAGATGAACTGTTAGAGTGGGCTAAGTCAGAAGCGCTTATCATTCAGGGGCTTGATGGCGCTCACTTTGTTTTAGAGGAGACCGACGAATTTGAGCAGGAGGTGGCCGTTCTCGGTAGAAACAAAAATTTTATGAAATTTCTGGAAAAGAGGTCAAAGGAAAAAGAGCGCACTCCAATCGGCGAAGTGGCGCGAAGGTTAGGCATAGAGATCGTCTAACCAAGCGCTCCTGCCGTCTCAATAGAGCCACTTGCAAAAACATCCTCAGATAAGATTGCTTCGGAATATCGCATTTCACAATGACAATAATAAAGCTGTTTTTTCGCTACGAGTCGGATGGCGTCTCCGCATTTTTCGGACTTTTGCAAGTGGCTGAATATGGTGGCCTTGTGAGGCGGACACATCGAGGCGACGCGGACAGGCTCTTCCGAGATTTCCTGCCGTGTCCGATGCGCTCAACGTTGTCCTGTGGCAGGCTTTCGTAGATTTCCGACATTAAAAACAAGGACCAATACTATGTTTGAACCCGTTCCAAACGAACTGAACTTTCCCCAAATTGAGCACCGCATCCTGAAGTTCTGGAAGGAGCGCGACGTCTTTAATAAATTGCGCAAAAAAAATGCGGGGCGCAAAAAATACTCCTTTCTCGACGGCCCGATCACGGCCATTAATCCTCAGGGTATGGGCGTCCACCACGCATGGGGCCGCACGTATAAGGACCTCTATCAACGCTACAAAGCCATGACGGGCCACGATCAGCGCTATCAAAACGGCTTCGATTGCCAAGGGTTATGGGTCGAGGTGGAGGTGGAAAAGGAGTTGGGCTTCACGTCCAAAAAGGACATCGAGGCGTACGGGGTCGCGCCCTTCATCGAGAAGTGCAGGGAGCGCGTGCGCCGTTCCGCCCAGGCCGTAGTCGAGCAATCCATCCGGCTCGGTCAGTGGATGGACTGGGATCACTCCTATTGGACGATGTCCGATGAGAACAATTATACCATCTGGATGTTTCTCCGCACGTGCCACGACAGGGGATGGATCTACAAGGGACACGATGTGATGCCTTGGTGCGCCCGATGCGGCACGGCCATCTCCGAGCACGAGATCGCCACGGAGGGGTATAAAGAACTCACGCACCGCAGCGTTTTCCTCACCTTCCCGCTGACCGGTCGGGAGGACGAATCCCTGCTGATCTGGACCACGACGCCGTGGACGCTCACCTCCAACGTGGCCGCGGCCGTGCATCCCGAATTGACCTACGTGAAGGTTCGGCAGGACAATCGCATTCTGTATCTTTCCAAGGGCGCGACGTCCGTGCTCAAACCCGGATACGAGGTGCTCGAAGAGATCAAGGGCGCGGCGATGGTGGGCTGGCGGTACCGGGGACCGTTCGATGATCTGGAAGCGCAGCAGGGCGTGGAACATCCGGTGATTCCGTGGAAAGAGGTGAGCGAGGAGGAGGGCACGGGGATCGTGCACATTGCGCCCGGATGCGGCAAGGAGGATTTCGCGCTCAGCAAGGAGTACGATTTGTCCGTGATCGCTCCTCTGAACGATGCCGGGATTTACGTGGATGGATTCAATTGGCTCACCGGCCGGGAGGCCGCAGACGTCGCCGAGGACATCTTCTCGGATTTGGAGCGCAAGGGCGTGCTCTATAAGGTCGAGGACTACACGCACCGCTATCCGGTGTGCTGGCGCTGCGACACAGAACTGGTTTTCCGGCTCGTGGACGAGTGGTTCATCTCGATGGATGCGCTTCGGCACCAGATTATGGAGGTTGCAAAAAAGGTGACCTGGATGCCCGCCTTCGGGCTGGCCCGCGAGCTGGACTGGCTAAAAAATATGCACGACTGGTGCATCTCCAAGAAACGGTATTGGGGCCTCGCGCTGCCCATTTACGAATGCGCGTGCGGACATTTTGAGGTCATCGGCGGCGAGGACGAGTTGAAGGAGCGGGCCGTCGAGGGCTGGGAAACGTTCGAGGGCCAACCTCCTCACCGTCCGTGGATTGACGCGGTGAAGATCGCATGTCCCCGGTGCGGCGCGAAGATTTCCCGCATTCCGGACGTGGGCAATCCGTGGTTAGACGCCGGAATCGTGCCCTATTCGACGATGGGATACCGCCGGGATCGGGCGTATTGGAACGAGTGGTTTCCCGCCGAGTTCATCACCGAATGTTTTCCCGGCCAGTTCCGAAACTGGTTTTACGCCCTGTTGGCGATGAGCACGGTGATGGAGAACCGGACGCCTTTCCTGCGCATCCTGGGCCACGCGCTGGTGTACGACGAGCACGGCGAGGAGATGCACAAAAGCAAGGGCAACGCGATCTGGTTCGACGAGGCCGCGGAGCGTATGGGCGCGGACGTGATGCGGTGGATGTTCGCCGGGAGCAATCCAGTTAACAACATCCATTTCGGATTCGGCCCGGCGGATCAGATCAAACGAAAGTTG
>JAUWMS010000246.1 GCA_030613045.1 Candidatus Latescibacterota bacterium
TCAAGGGGAAAATATAGTATGGGGCACTACAAACAGGCCCAAATATATCGTATCAGTATTATCAATTACTTACGGACCAAAAAACACTCAAAAAAGCAATTCCTTCCCAATTCTAAACTAAATATGGTAAACTTGGGTTAATATTTTACGAACTTCGAAGACACGTGTTCTTCAGAGTTGACTGGGTGTACTTTATAACCGCGGATTGAAAGACGTCGCGGATAGGTGCGGCGCTTGTGAAGATGGGTTAATCCGTGTGGGTTAATCCGTGTGGGTTGATCCGTGTGGATTTAAAATCCGTGGTTATTATTGGTTTTTTGACAGAAAGAAGCGAGAGGTTGCGGAGTTTGGCAAATGTTCTTCAGAGTTGACTGGGTGTACCTTATAACCGCGGATTGAAAGACAACGCGGATAGGTGCGGCGCTTGTCAAGATGGGTTGATCCGTGTACGTTTGAAATCCGTGGTTATCAAGAGCTTTTTTTTACCGATTCTCCTTCCGAAAAAAGGCTTGCTTTCCTTGGAAAATTTGGCTATCTTCTGAACTCGAACTTATTCTCACACTCCTGCGTGGAAATGTAGCCTCGATATTTTGCGTCGAAAAAGACATTGACAATCCCCAAAGTCTTGCCCTATTTGGTCAGAAAGCCCTATTCCTCAGGAGGCTATTCTATGATTCAGGTTGCCGTAGATAGAATAAAGCAGAATTTACCAGCCTATCTTCAGCGTGTAGAAGCCGGAGAGACGCTTTTTATCGTAAAATCCGGTAAGCCTATGGCAGAGATCAAGCCTGTCATTTCAGCTTCTAAAGGCTTGCGACCTTATGGATTATGCGCCGGGGAGTTCACGATACCTGATGACTTTGACGATCCGTTACCAGAGCATATCATTCGGGAGTTTGAGGGAAAATGAGACTTCTTCTGGATACGCACATTTTTCTCTGGTTCATCAGCGGGGACAAACGTTTGCCCGAGACCATACGAGATCGTATTCGTGATCTCGATAACGAGGTCTATTTGAGTGTGGTGTCGCTGTGGGAAACGATCCTGAAGTACCAGCTTGGCAAACTCCCGCTGCCTCAGCCGCCGGAACGCTATTTGCCGACACAGCGTGAACGTCACCGGATTGTCAGCTTGCCTTTGGATGAAGTTAGTGTGTCTCAGCTTGCTCATCTTCCGCCCATTCATCGCGATCCGTTTGACCGTATGTTGATTTGTCAGTCTATGGCGCACGGGTTGACTATGGTGACTGTGGACAAACTCATTTATGAGTACCCTGTTCTGCTCCTGAACCGCGCCTGACAAGCGAAAATCATTCCCGCGCTCCTTCTGCGGAAACAAAATAAAGCGCAAAAAAAACAAGCCATCGGAAACGCTTCCCGATGGCTTGTTCTGTTTTGAATCCAATCTTCCCGTTTCCCTGACGAAAAAGGGAAACGATT
The DNA here is from genome assembly GCA_030613045.1 of Candidatus Latescibacterota bacterium. GTDB lineage: Bacteria > Latescibacterota > 4484-107 > 4484-107 > 4484-107 > 4484-107. The sequence goes on from JAUWMS010000246.1 coordinate 1,440, forward strand.
ACCCATCCCTTATTGCTATTGCTCGTTAGCTTGGTGCTCACAACGGCTTTTTTTTCGGGATGGCTGGGTGGAACATTGTTCATTACTCATTACTCATTTTTCATGGCGCATTGCACTTACCGCTCTCTCAAAACCGCCAACAACTCCCCCACCGCCCGCTCCAATCCGATAAATACCGCGCGCGCCCACAGGCTCTGACCGATGCTGACTTCCATCAGATTGGGAATCGTCGCAACCCGCCTCAGATTTCGCACATCCAGACCGTGTCCGGCATTCAGCCCCAGGCCCCATTTTTCCGCCCACTTGGCCGCATCGGACAGCCGTCCGAACTCCCGATCCTGTTCGGAGGACGTGCGCGCCAATGCATACGGTCCGGTGAACAGCTCAACGCGATCCGCGCCCACCTCTTTGGCCGCCCGGATCTGATCCGCATCCAACCGGCTGAAGATGCTCACCCGCATCCCGGCCTCCTTCAATCGCGGGATAACCTCCGACAGCGCGGCCCGGTTCGCAAGCACATCCACGCCGTCCTCCGTGGTGACTTCCCCGTCCCGCTCCGGAACCAGCGTACACTGCGCGGGCCGAACCGCCAACGCTCTGGCGATCATCTCCTCCGTGGCCGCCATCTCAAAATTCAATTCCGTCTTCGCCATCTGCGCCAACAGATCCACGTCCCGATCCTGGATGTGTCGCCGGTCCGACCGCAGATGAAACGTGATCCCCTCGACGCCGGCCTGCTCACACAGCGCGGCCGCCACGACCGGATCCGGCTCCGAATCCCCCCTGGACTGCCGCAGCGTCGCCACTTTATCCACGTTCGCGCTCAATCGAATCATAATCCAACTCCTCCCCTTCCAAATAGTTACGCCAGAATATACGCGCCCCCAATCACCAATCACCACTCACCACTCACCAATAACAGGTTTTTTCCCTTCACCCTCTCGGATGAAACGTCCGTACCACATCCCTCAGATATTCCCGATCCACGTGCGTATAGATCTGCGTGGTGGCAATGTCCGAATGCCCCAACATCTCCTGCACGGCCCTCAGATCGGCGCCGCCCTCCAACAGATGCGTGGCAAACGAATGACGAAAGGTATGCGGACTGACGTGCCGCTCCAAACCCGCCTTCTCGGCGTATCCCCGCAAAATCTTCCAGACCCCCATCCTGGAGAGCGGCCGTCCCCGCCAGTTCAGAAAAAGCGCATCCCTCGAATGCGGCTTCGCAAGCTGGGCCCGCACCTCGCTCCGATACCGCTCCACCGCTTCGGTCGCCTTACTCCCGATGGGCACGATCCGCTCTTTGGCCCCTTTCCCGAATATCCGCACCATCCCCGCGTCGAACAACAGTTGGGTCTGCGTTATCGCAATCAACTCGGACACCCGCACGCCCGTGGCATACAAGAATTCCAGCATCGCCTCATCCCGGATCCCCAGCGGCCTCGTGAGGTCGGGCTGCTCCAAAATCCGCTCCACCTCGAATACGTTCAGCACGGAGGGCAGCCGTCCGGGGGGCTTCGGAGGCGCCAGAAACTCCGTCGGATCCAGCCGGGCCAATTGCTCCCCCACCAAAAAGCGATGGAACATCTTGATCGCGGACAGATTCCGCGCCACGCTGGACCCCTGCAATCCCAGTTCGTGCAAAAGCCGGATCAGCGCGGTCACGTCAGCCTGACGCGCTGCCCCGGGATCGCCAATCCCACGATCCCCCAAAAAAAAGAGATACCGAAGCAGATCCCGGTGATACGCCGCCACCGTATTCCCGGACAACCCCCGCTCCACCGCGATGTAATTCAGAAACCCCACAAGACATCTACGGGCCGACGGAGACAACTCCTCGTCCGGATTGTGGATTTCGGATTTCGGATTTCGGATTGAAAACCACCTCTTTCGATTGCAGATTGCGGATTTGCACCACGGAGACACGAAGGCGCGGAGAACACCAGAAGAAGAGGGGTGAAGTGCTCTGTGTCTCTGTATCTCCGTGGTGAGGTTTTTTTCTTTCCCCAATCACCAATCACTAATCACCAATCACCCATGGATTATGCCGCCGCTCCCACCCAATCGTGGAAGCCTCCCCATGTCCGGGAAAGACCCGCACGCCATCGTCCAGTGCCATCAGACGCTCCCGAATGGAGCGCATCAGGGTCTCATACGAGCCGCCGGGAAGATCGCTACGCCCGATGGACGCCCGAAAAAGGGTATCCCCCGTAAACACGCAATCCGCCAGCACCAGCGAAATCCCTCCCGGAGAATGGCCCGGCGTGTGCAGCACGGTCATCGTCTCTTTTCCGATCTCAATACCGTCTCCATCGTGCAGCAGCCGATCCGCGGGCGGAGAAAGCATCGGAGCGGCATAAAAAAAGGCCGAACCGTTCAGCGCGGCGTCCGTCAAAAACGCCGCCTCGGATTCGTGAATCGCAATGGGCGCGCCCGTCTCTTCGTGTATGCGGGCGTTGGCTCCGATGTGATCGCAGTGCCCGTGCGTGTTCACAATGGCCGTCACCTTCACTCCGGCCTCCCGGATCATTCGTAGCACGGCCACCTCCGAGCCGCCGGGATCGATCACCACCGCCTCTTTCGTCTCCTCACAGCCCACGAGATAGCAATTGGCCTGCAAGTCTCCGACCGGTAGGGTTTTGAAAATCAAAAGGTTTCCTTTCAGGTTGGCCATCAGGAGTCAGGAGTCAGAAGTCAGAAGTCAGGAGCCAGAAGTCAGCATTTCCATTATGCGCAGAGGGGAGGCGCATAATTCTTTCAGAAAGAAACACAGACGTGGTTTTGGGGAGCCAAAAATCCCATTTGGGAATTCTTTCCGTGGGATGCGCAGTGCAAAACAAGGGCGCAGCCTTAGGATGCGCAGTGCAAAACAAGGGCGCATCCTTAACAAGACATTACAAAGTGCTTGGTAGAGACCATGGGGCAAAAGTCATGGCGTTCAGGTCAAGGGACTTTTTCCTCCATCGGAATCCCGCTGGCCAAAACATCCAATAACTGAATAATGCTGAGCCTTCCACCGGACTCGACATCTCCTTCCTCTCCTACGTGCACATGATGAGGAGAATTGGGCAAATCGGGATAATGCCCGACGTTGTCCCATCGCTTGCGCAGTTCCTGACGTTCTCTATCCATCCACTGATAGCGATAACGATGCGTAACGCACTCCTCAGCTTCCAACAGAAAATACTCCGCCGCTTCCAGAAAGTCCCCGTTGCTCAATACCATCCTTATGCGAACATACCCTCTATCCGGCCATACTTTTTCTTCAACAAAGGTGTAAGATACAACAATGGGGCTTAGCAGCAATCCGGTCTTGAGTTGAAGCACGTATTCGACAGGAGAGGTCATCGGGAGATCGCTCCTAACGTTTCTACCCGCTCGAGTATGGCCTGGTGCATCTCGTAAAATACACTCCACTCGACGAAATCCATTTCATCCCCCAGCTTGCCGGCCCGGAAACCACGATAGAATTCCTCAGACGACTTATGATAGCGCTTCTCATAATTTGATAGCCGGGTTTCTAAATCCCGTCGTTCCGTATAGGCTCGTTCTATCTCAGTAGTTAATAACTTATCAATGGTCCGGTCCACCAGTTCGCTGCAGAAGCCACGATGATAAAGCTTCTCTATACTTTGGAGTCTATCAAGCGTACAAAACGTAGTGCCCATGTTTTTTCACCTCCTCAAAAGCCAGAGGCCAGAGGTCAGAGGTCAGAGGCCAGAGGCCAGAGTACAGAGGACAAAGGACAGAGTACAGAGGACAACGTACAAACAAAAAA
>JAUWMS010000550.1 GCA_030613045.1 Candidatus Latescibacterota bacterium
GTCGGGCGGCGCGATCCGGAGGGCATTCAGCAGCACCTCGTCTCTGATGTCCCCGACCGTGCGCCATGCATCGCCGGGACGGGACTTGCCCAATTCCACCCGCTGGACGTCGGACAAATCGAAGTCCATCCGGCCCTCGATCCCGTGTTCGAAGACGACCCGATCTTCCGATATTTCGAGGAGTCGGCCTACGTATTCCTCGCCCTTCTTCGTGTAGAGGACGTCGGTATCCTGTGCGGTCTCCTGCGCGTACAGGAGGGAAGCGAACACGCATAAAAAGGCGAACAGAATGATTCGGATGCTGCGTGGTTTCATGATATACTCCTTTCTGTTACCGTCCAATTTTACTGCGGAGATCGCGGAGATCGCAGAGAAAGACACGGACGCATACAGCGCGGCAAAGCCGCAACCAAACCCAAAAGCAATGGGACACGGATAGCACGGATTTACACGGATCAGATACAAAAACCTTTCAACCGAAAAAAAATCGTGTGATCCGCGCCCGCCGGAACAATGCCATTTATTCCTTCGAAGCGTCTGGGCCCCGCTCTCTTGTATGGTGCAGCGCCAATGCCACAACCGTTGCCCAAGGTAACACCTTGAACTCAGCCGCTTCGAGTGCAGCCTCCACCCCCGACCGGCTGAGGCGGAGCAATTCCTGTTCTTCCAGATCGTCGGCGTCGGGCTCGGTCACAGAGCGGGCCTCGCGCGCCAGATAGAACTGGGCCATCGCGAATCCGCGATTTCGGCACACGCGGTAGCTGCCCAAATCGATCCAATCCGGCGCCTCGTATCCGGTTTCTTCGAGAAGTTCCCGTTTGGCCGCATCCAATGGCTCTTCATCGGGCTCGATGTATCCGCCCACAGGCACAAGCGAGGCACCCTCCACGCCATATTTCACCTGGCGAAAACAAAGAAACTCGTCCCGTTCGGTTACGGCCACGACGTTGACGTAGTCCGGCGTTATCACCCAGGGCCATTCCGAAATGACGCGCCCGTCGGGCAGCTCCACCGTATGGTTTTCAACGGTCAGGTAGGGGCCATGATTTAAGATCGTGCTTCGTGAGCGGGTTTTCCATGGGCGCATAGGTATCGGTTCCCTTGGTGAAGGCTCCTTGAGTTTGAAACCATTGAGTATCGGGCAACCTCTCTGCTCTGCTTCAAATGGGCGGCCCAGTTTAAGGTCTGCGTGTCTTCTTCATTTTAATCTACGCTAAAGAACAATTGCTCTTTAGAATACTTGCTCACCTTTTGGAGAAAGGCTTTGTATTCCGCATAATCGCGCACCGGCACGACGCGCTTTGTCCTGCGGAAGTCGTCGCGGAAGACGAGGGTCGTGTCGTTTTCGGCGGTGTAGCTCGCCCGGTACGTAGCGTAAGGTGTTTCCAAATTGATCTCCGGAGGAAGATATTTGACGCGGTAGGTTTTGGGTACCGTGATGGCTACGTCGTGGATCATCTCGAAGCTGGTATCGTACGCGATGTCGTATTTTCGCTCCGGGAGGGTTGTCTCCGAAAAATCCATTTCCGCGCCGGGGATGGCGAAGATGCGCAGATCGCCGGCCTCGACTACGTAGTCCCTGAGCGTGTAGGAAAGATGCATGGAGAAAGGCTTGGAGATGTCGTAGATGTTGTCCAATTGGTATTCCTTCAGCGTGGCATCGGGACTGAACGAGCTGACCATGTTGGCCAGCATACGTTCGTGGTCGCTCTCCTTGCGATACATATAAAACCCGCGCACCCGGGCTTCGTAGTCGCCCACATAAGCGCTGGCGTACTCGGTTTCCGCGTCTCCGTTGGGAAGGATGTGCACGCTCAGGGTGTAGGTTCTCCGATTTTGTTCGGGCTCCGGGAGGTCAATAAAACCGATCTCCCGCCTCAGCGCGTTGATCGTGGTGACGCCGTGGTCGTCGGCCCGGAACGCCGGATAGCGATGGCTGGTGGACGTGGCGTCGAGGTAGAAATTCCGGCCGTTCAGATGAACCAGCGTGATGGCGTGATTGCCGCGCATGGAGGGGATGGTTCGGTCCGCCGCACCCGCGCGGTTGGTCAAGATGATGATAGGTTCGGATTCCACGCCGAGGACATCGAGCATC
>JAUWMS010000151.1 GCA_030613045.1 Candidatus Latescibacterota bacterium
AAAGGCCTCCTGCACGATGTCCTCGGCGTCGGCCATGCGGTGCACGCAGTTGAGCGCGGTGGCGTACGCCAGGTTCTCGTATTTGCGACCGAGCTGGGTGAAGGCCTCCGTGTCTCCCGCGCGGGATCGGCGAACCAGCGCAGCGTCCTCTGTCGCGCTCTCGGATGTCATGGGTCTCCTTTGAAGAAGCGGCGCAATTCGGCGTTCACAATAAAGATGCACGGAGAACCCCGAAAGGAAAATCACACGGCGGATTTTTTTGAGAAAAAGAGGATTTTCTATCCCTTGTGAGCTTTCATCCACGCTTTTACTGAATTCCCACGATGTCCTCCTCCACGTGATTCACCCTTTGCATGCCTCGACCGGGAGCCTTCGGATCCAGCGACAGGGTGACGATTTCGTGGGGCGGTACCTGCGCAATCGCCATTCCATCCAGGAGCTTGACTGCTCCACCGCGTCCCGATGCAGCGAGCACCCGAACAATGAGCCGATCCTCCGCTTCGGCCTTTTTCACGGCGACCCACTCCAGATCATCGCTTTTCAAGGGCAGGAGGCTGCCTTTCGATCCGAAATCACCGGCGTGGGGGATCTCACGAGTTACGGTAAGAGGGCGGTTCAGCACGTCGGCCAGCGCCCGGGCCGCTTCCCGGTTGCATGCGCCGGCATGGGGCTTCAGGGCCAGCGTGAACTCGTGAGGTCCCTGGTCGGTTACGTCGTAGCGCCGGTTTTTTTGCAGACGATGGGACATGTCGTGAGCATAAGGCGGACAGCGGAGGAGCGTCTGTTTTAAGACGCCGTTCTCCGCGCTGTACGCATAAAGCCCGTCGTTGGCCACGGTCAATCCCAACAACGCTTCATCGGCCCGCCGTGAGAGATCAACCCAGCGCAGCGCGGGGTACTCCCTTCCGTCGGCGAGTCTGGAAATGGCTCCGTGGGGAATCTCGGCGGTGACCGCGCTTTCGGTCGCTCTCAAGGGAAAGGCGGCTTTTAGCACTTTGTGGCTTCCGCGCCAGTTTAGATAGATGCGAATCCTGAGAAAGGGGGTGGCCGCGTCCAGGATAAACTCCTGCACCAACCTGGATTCCCCCCAGCGGGCTTCGGTGCGGATCTGTCCGCGCAGAGGGCCGCGATGGACGACCACAGGTTCCGACGCTCCTTCAAACCGGCTTTCGGCCTCCCCGTAGCGATCTATGCCGTGGCTCCAGGTATCGCTTCCGTCCGGGATGACCTCGAAGGTCATCGGCTGTTCGAGGACGCTCAGTCCTTCCGGCCCTTCCAGCGACGAGAGCATTCCGCTTTCTCTGTCTAACGTGGCCCGTACCAGACCGTTACTCAACGTCAGATTGTCCACCGTAACGGGATGTCTCAGTTCTGCGGTCTCACCTTGCCCCTCGAAGACGGAGTACACGCTGTATCCAAAAGGAGGCACTTCGACCGGAATGAGCAGTCGGATCATCGCATTCACCGCGGCTTCGGAGAAGACACGCTGGCAGGAGACGAACCGGCCCTCCGCGTCGGCCACGCTGAGAACCTCGGGGGAAGCCCATTGAAACCAGGGCGCGCATGCCACGATCTCCCGGCGACGCCTTCCGGTGGCGTTGAACACGATAAAGCTCTGGCTGGCCGGTGCTTCGAGCGCGGGACGCGTGTCGATCCGCCGGGCCAGACGGCGCAGGGCGCGGGAGGTCACGTGGAGCGCACGCTGTCGGACTCCTCCCAATTCCTGAACCGCGTCGTCGCACGCGCTTTTGATGCAGCTTCCGGCTAAGATGTCGTGGAACTGGTTGAAGAGCAACGTAGTCCAGTCCGCACGAAGCGCTTCCGAAGGATACGCATCCGTGTCGGTGGCCCAGGCTAAGGCGGCGAAGGTCTCGGCCTCCAACAGGGCGTTCTCCGCCATCCGATTCATTTTCTTAATGTCGTGGACCGCGGAATAGCTCCCGATCGCGTGATACTGGAGTTCGTCGCACACTACAGGCAACGTGTTCGCCTCAGAATGGACCTCATCGAAGAAGGTCTGAGGATCGCTGAAGCGCACCTCCACATCCTCCCTTTTCTGAAGTCTATGCACACAGGCCACCTGCGCCTTGGTAGGCCCGCCTCCATGATCTCCCACGCCGTAGAAACACATGGTGCTTTCTACATCCTGCGGCGACTGCGCGAGCACCGAATCGAAGTGCGCCTCGAAATCATCCTGAGAGGTCGTGTACGCACCGGGAATCCGAAAGACCAGCACCTCGGCCCCGTCCGGTCCCTGCCAGCGGAATAGATTCGATGGCAGGGGTTTCTCGTTTTGGTTCGGGCGCATCATCACGTAGGAGGTGAATCCGCATCCGGCCAGCAGGGACGGCAAGGTGGCCGCGTGTCCGAAGGAATCCACGCAGTACGCCGTCCGCACTGTGACGCCGAACCGCTCCGCAAAATAGCGCTTCCCCAACAACGCCTGTCTGATGAACGCCTCTCCGCAGGGCAGGTTGCAATCCGACTGAACGATCCATCCCCCGACGAGCTGCCATCGTCCCGAAGCCACGTACGGTTCGACTGCGGCGACGATCTCCGGATGGCTCTCCTCCAACCACTGATAGAGCACGGCGTCTCCCCGGGTGATCACCACCTCGTCATCATCGTTTAGAAGCTCCAGCGCGGCTTTGAAAGTCGCCGACGCCTCCTGCCATCCCTCACTCCAGCGCCACAGCCAGGCCGGGTCCAGATGGGCGTTTCCGATCATGTGGACGCGCTTTCGGGTTTTCATAGCCATCCCTTCCGTATTTGAGAGGCAAAGGTGCAAAAGACCGTGCGCGGTGTACCGTTTACGTCAACTGATGAACCACGGTTCTCCGGGGATCCCAAGGGGCATCTTCGCAGTGTGCGTTCTCCCCAGATTCGCGATGTACCGCTCGTCGAAATCCGGCCCGCCGAATGCGCAGTTGGATGGATTTTTCAGGAGACGGGTATGATCCTCTGTTACGGCGAAGGAGCGGAGCGCTTCAGCTTTTGATACGTATCCTCAAGCGCCTCGGACATGACTTTGGTGTCTCCCACCACGGGCATGAAATTCGTGTCTCCCTCCCAGCGCGGGACGAGGTGCAGGTGCAGGTGATCCGCGATTCCCGCTCCGGCGATCCGCCCGAGGTTCATCCCCACGTTGCATCCTTGTGCGCCCATCCGATCCGAGAGCGTTTTCACCCATTCTCCGGCCAGGCCCATCATTTCTTTCTTTTCCTCATCGGAAAGCGCACTCAGGTCCGCGGTGTGCCGGTAAGGTGCGATCAGAAGATGGCCGTTGTTGTAAGGGAATAGGTTCATCATCACAAAACAGGTTTTTCCCCGATAGAGGATCAGATTCTCCTCGTCCTGATTCTGTTTGGGCTTCTCACAGAAGATGCATCCGTCGTCCTTTTCTATGTTGAGGATGTATTTCATTCGCCACGGAGCCCATAGTTTTTTCATCGGTTGCTCCTTTTGTCGATTTCCTTATAGATTTCCAAAGTCTCGAAGAGTTTGGAAATCTTTTCAGTTAGCGCACCAGGCTCATTTTCCCCCGAAGAATCGCCCCCTCGCCTTCGATGACGTAAAAATAAATGCCGGAGCCGACGGGGTTGCCCGTTAGATTGCACCCATCCCAGAAGACGTTCCAGCGGTCGTTTTCCTCGCTATGTTCGGTTTCCCAAACCAACGCTCCGGACGGAGTAAAAATCCGCACGCAAACTGATTTGCTTTCCTCCACCGGAAACGAGAGGCACGTTCCCTTCGGGCCGAAGGGATTGGGAACATTGTACACCAGATCGCCCACGTCAATGGCCTCATGGAGTTTCACCTCGCAGCCCGTCAGGTCGTTCGGGATGGAGATGTCCTCCAGCCGAGCGGAAGCGTATCTCGGAGCGTTCACCGCCATCGTGTAGGTTCCGACCGGTACGTCTTTGAAAAGAAACCGTCCGGAACCGCCGGGGGTGGTGGAATTCTCGAAGGCATCGGAGAGAATAGCCACTGTGGCGATGGAAAGTGGCCGTCCGGAATCGGCATCCACGACCCGGCCATAGAGGTTATGCTCCGCGTTCATAGCCGCTTCGGCATTGATCAGGCCCCATCCCACTTCGTTGTCCGGACCCAGCGCATGATCGCCCGACCGGCGCATGGCCTCCCGCACTTCCATCGGTCCCCATGCAGGATGCGCCTGAAGCAAAAGCGCTGCCACGCCTGCGGTCAATGGCGCGGCATACGAGGTTCCTCTTGAAAGGGTATATAAGTCAGGCGCGCCGCCAGCCATCAGGATGTCCACGCCCGGAGCTGCCACATCCGGTTTGATGCGTCCGTCCGCCGTAGGGCCCCTCGAGCTGAATGCTGCGGGGCTTCCGTCCGGGTTCACCGCTCCGACTGCGATGACGCCATCTCCATCCGCCGGAAACAGGGCGTAATACCAGGGGTCATTTCCTTCGTTGCCCACCGCGTTGATTACTGTGACGCCCCGTTCGACGGCGCAATCAGCCGCCATTGTGATCCGGGCGGTGTTTCCATCCAAGTCCTCGTACGTATAATCTTCGCCGGTGCCCTCATCCCAGATGTTGTATCCGAGGGAGGTGGATACGATATCCGCGCCCATCGAGTCGGCCCATTCCACGCCCGCGATCCAGTAGTCCTCCTCCACCGGGGTCTCGCTCGCCACGTCCTCGGTTCGGGCCAACAGATACTCTGCTCCGTATGCGGGTCCGATCAGTGCCCCTTCTTTGTAGCCTCCGATCACTGAGAGTACCTGCGTGCCATGCGGATGGCCGCCTGCATCCTCGTCCCTATCCACAAAGTCCCATTGTTTCACTATGTTGATCCCCTCAAATGCCTCGTGATCCATGGAGTCGAATCCCGAATCCAACAGACAGATCCGCACACCGTTGCCGTCCCATCCCGCATCGTGCAGGGCGGGCACATGGATCATCGCCAGTTGGGCGTAGGAGTCTCCGTAGTTTAGACGATGCTGCGCTCCGACGGGCTTTCGAGCCTTACCGGATTTGCCGGTCTCCACCTTCTTCGGCACAGGATACCGGAATCGTGCCACCGGTGCCATGGAGCGGACAAAGGGGTATTTTTCCACCTCGACGATTTGTTCCGCAGTGGCCCGGACACTGACTCCGTTGAACCAGCGGGAGATCGTGCGCACCTTCAGGCCACATGCCTCGACGGCCTCCACGTAGTTTTGAAGCACCGGAAGATCGCGGAAGTCCGCTCCCGTTCTATACGGTGGCATTTTAGTCCTTCTTTTCAATATTCGGGGAGACGTCCGCTCTTCCCAGGCGCGACAGGCTTTTTCGTACTCCGCCCGATTCGTGATGCCCTTGTCCGTAAAAAAAAGCCACACTGAAATCGGCTCGTTCGGCTTCTCAGCCAGTTTGCGGGCAAGTTTCGGGGCTATCTTAGGCGCATCCGAAGCGGTGAAGAAGGACGCTTCAGGTTCCATCCCCATGGCCTGCACGGACAGCATGAGCAGGATGGTTAGAATCCAGCATGGCGGAAGGCTTTTTCTCATAGGTGTCACCCCAATGGCACGAAGTCAGAAATTTTTGAAATTTGCGAACTTCTTGAAATGCAGGCCATCCTATCGCTGCTCCCTCATATCCACCACGTCCACGCCTTCCGGAATCTGAAAGGAGAAGAGCGCATCGTCCATTTTTGGATTGATCGCGACGTTTGAAAGGCGATACGTGGTTTCATCGCCATTCGAATCCACGTAAGCCACCTTCAGCACCACCCACTTTTTCGGATCCACCCACACCTTCATTTCCACTACGTCCGCATCTTTCTTTTTCTCCTTCGGAATCAGGCAGACAAGGTGGCATTTCTTCCCCCCCACGTTTTCCAGCGCAACGTACTGTGGCCGGTAATCCTCGCCATACTCGAAGAACAAATCTTCCCATTTGGGCATGCCTTGCATATCATTGTATGAGGTGAGGATGACCTGCTTGTTCGCATGGATATACGTCCACACTTGTTTTGCATCGCTGACCACCGTCTGCGTCTCCGTCTCCAAGCGAAACCGATGGGGCTTTTTCAGATAGAGCTTTCCCCTGAAGGTGTGCGTCTCTTTTGCCAATTTCCACTCGAAGGTCTGCTCGAAATCCGCGGAAAAGCGCTTCAGCTTTTCATACCGCTCCCGCACTTTTTTGATTACTTCCTCGCCGGTTATCGGGTAGGAAGCGCTTGTCAATAACCCCAGTACGATCATAGCTATCAAGGCGATCCAGATTCGTCTCATAAAGCCTCCCGTTCGGGTGATTGGTTATTGGTGAGTGGTGAGGAGCGATTCGGCATTTTCAGCGCCACTCCTCGTAGAGCGTCATCCGCTCGGTGACTCTTTTGAGGTATTCCTGCGTCTCCTCGTAGGGTAAGTCCTTCCGCAGCTTTGCATACAGTTTTTTCGCGGACATCCCTTCGA
>JAUWMS010000509.1 GCA_030613045.1 Candidatus Latescibacterota bacterium
AAAGCGATTGAAGGACAGCACAAAGGAAAATCCAACGCAAAGGAGGTGAATGCTATGTTCGAGTTGATCCAGAAAACCATCCTCGCCGGCGTAGGCGCCGCGACGATGACGAAGGAGAGGGTGGAAGGACTTGCAGATGCACTGGTCAAGCGGGGGGAAGTGACCTCCGAACAACGTCCGAAGATCGTGCAGGACCTGTTGGCGAGGGTCGAGGAAAGTGAGCGGGTGTTCGAGGAAAAGGTCCAGAAGTCCGTCGAGAAAACGATCGAAAGGTTGGGGATTCCGACAAAAGCCGGTCTGGATGTCCTGAATGAGAAGATGGACCAGTTGACCAAGAAAGTAGATCAGATGGGGAAAACGACGGCGAAATCCTAGTGCTCTGCCAAGCTCCTTTTGGCGGACTGTCATTCTGAGGAGCGGAGCGACGAAGAATCTCGGTTCTGTTCCTCGTGCGTTCCGCGGACAACGAGATTCTTCGCCTCCGCTACGCTCCGGCTCAGAATGACAACCCGTCAGTTTAGACTTGACACAGCACTAGTGCGTCCGGACGCTTAAATGCAGGAGTCGGCGATCTCGTCAATAGCTGTGAGAGCAGGCCTTCCCCCCAAATTTTAAGCGTCAACACACATCACGAGCCGGGTTTCCTCCACGCTTTGAGGTATGCTCGGTAGTCTCCCTCCAGGGTGTTGTTGACTTGATCAACATCCTCTCTGTAGAAAATTTTCTCCGATTTCCGACAAAAGCCGGGAAATATCCATCAGAAGAAACTCATCGAACCTGAACAACACCCAAGAGGGGACGACTGGATGATCGAGCGCTATAAAGCGGATTTCGTCGGAATTGTCAAGCCCCTGACCCGTCTTTTTGTGAAGAACGGATGGCATCCCGATCTGTTGACCATCTTGGGCCTTTTGGGCAATATAGTTGCAGCCCTGCTGTTCGCTACGGGATTCTTCCGTTCTGCCGGGCTATGCGTGCTCCTCGCGGGCCTCTTCGACGTGCTGGATGGCGAAGTCGCCCGGGTGGGACACAAAAGCAGCACATTCGGAGCGTTGCTCGATTCCACGCTGGACCGCTATTCGGAGATTTTCGTTGCCTTCGGCATCACGGTCTTTTTTGTGCGGAACGGCTGGGTGATAACCAGCGCGATTCTGTTTTTCGCCCTGGCCGGCTCGCTGATGGTGAGCTACGTCCGCGCCCGTGCGGAGGGATTGGGCGAGACATGCAAAGTCGGTCTTATGCAGCGTCCGGAGCGCGTTCTTGCCATCGCAGCCGGGGGGATCATCGGGGTGGAAGCTCTGGCGATAGTGATGTGGATCATTGCCTTCCTGACCCATTTTACCGTGGCGGAACGGCTGTGGCATGTGTGGAAAAATACCAAGCGCATAGAGTTGAAGCAGGGAGAATAATCCTTCCTCCCCTTCATTTTGAGTTTTTTTTAATCTCTCGCAAAGCCGCAAAGAAACTCCATGTGAAAGTGGGAAAGCGGGAAGGGCCTCCCCGTGTCACCTTCTTTCCTCTGCGCCCTCTGCGTCTCTGCGGTGAGATTTCTTTTTTCCGGAAAGGACTTTGCTATGGCTAAAGTAAAAGTAGCGATCATCGGTGCGGGGAATTGCGCGTCTTCTTTGGTGCAAGGCGTGCAGTTTTACAAGGATGCGAAGGAAGACGACTTTGTCCCGGGGCTGATGCACGTCAATCTCGGAGGGTACCACATCCGGGATATCGAGTTCGTGGCGGCGTTCGACATTGACAAAAACAAGGTGGGGAAGGATCTGAGCGAGGCGATTTTCACTGAGCCGAACAATACGTTTAAGTTTTCGGAGGTGCCCCATCTCGGCGTTCCGGTGCATCGTGGGATGACGCACGATGGATTGGGGAAATATCTCTCCGAAATCATCGAGAAGGCGCCCGGGCCCACGTCGGACATCGTGGGCATTCTCAAGGAGCGCAAGGCGGATGTGGTGGTGAACTATCTTCCGGTGGGCAGCGAGCAAGCGACCAAGTGGTACGTGGAGCAGGTGCTCGAGGCCGGATGCGGCTTCGTCAACTGCATTCCGGTCTTTATCGCCAGTCAGGGATACTGGCAGGGGCGCTTCGAGAGCAAGAATCTTCCCGTCATCGGCGACGACATCAAATCGCAGGTGGGCGCCACCATCGTGCATCGGGTGCTGACCCGGCTGTTCCGGGATCGGGGCGTCCGACTGGAGCGCACGAGTCAGCTCAACGTGGGCGGGAACACGGATTTTCTGAATATGCTGGAGCGGTCCAGATTGGAATCAAAAAAGATCAGCAAGACCAACGCCGTGACCTCTCAGTTGGACTACGACATCGGCGCGCGCAACGTCCACGGGGGCCCGAGCGACTACGTGCCCTGGTTAGACGACCGAAAATGGTGTCACATCAAGATGGAGGGACGCACCTTCGGAGACGTGCCCCTCAATCTCGAACTGAAATTAGAGGTCTGGGCCTCCCCTAACTCCGCGGGTGTGGTCATAGATGCGGTGCGATGTTGCAAGCTGGCCCTGGACCAGGGACTCAAGGGCGCATTGGAGGAGCCGTCTTCCTACTTCATGAAGACGCCGCCCAAACAGTACACCGATCCCGAAGCCCAGGAAATGACCGACGTCTTTATTCAGAAACACGGGAAGAAAGGCGAGAAGCCGAAGCAAGAAGCGGCGAAAGAGAAGAAGGCATAAT
>JAUWMS010000105.1 GCA_030613045.1 Candidatus Latescibacterota bacterium
TCACCGGGAGGATCGTTCCGCGCCATCGAACACTTCTCGGCATTATCTCCGGCCAAAGGACTACCCGTCCCGTCGTCCGCTGTGTCCATCACGTTTCCCTCCGCCTCCTTTAAGACGATCTGCAATTTCGTATTGACCAGAGACACCGCCGTGGTGACCCAATCGGCTTTCACGCTTAATCCTGAATTCTCCGAAGAAGGCGCATAATTGGCGATCAAAAAACAGCCCTGCGCCGGGATTGTTTTCCCATCGGGGATAGTCAGGGTATCGCCGCCGGTGGCCGCCTTCTCCAAGGTCCAGCCGGAAAGATCTATTTCCGCATCGGTCATGTTCCTCAGTTCAATCCACTCATCAGCAGTGGAAACCGTGCTGCCCATCCACATCAGTTCGTTGATCACCACATCGCCCTCAGCAGCCGCACAGATGTTCGAGCTTGCCACCAACGTCATGAGAACCACTGCAAGTAACGACTTCATAGCGCACTCCTTTCAGAAAAAAAACTCTTACTGAATTGGCTTTATCAGTAAGAGTTTTAGTTTATTCTCTCAACATACTTCTCCTTATAAGCGCCCGGCTGTATTCGACATACTAGCTTGTGCTCCTCTAATTTTTCACTGCCACGTTCGTAGCAGCGACTTCCGAAACAACTCACAAATACAAGGGGGGAGAAAGGAATCCCCTCCCTCTCTCCCCCCTTACTCAACGGCTCTGAAACTTGAGAGACCCAGAATGCTTACAATCCACTGGTTCGTCTTTATGCTCCCCCACCAGACTCGTGCACGTGTATCGTAACTACGATCTCCTGCACGACTCCATTTATGGAAGTAATCGTCACCGTGTACGAGAGAAGCGTGTACTGTCCCATAACCACTTCTATGGTCACCACGCACGTGGTTGTGACGTTCACGATCTGCTCATCCTCATCCAGAGTGACATCGAGGGTAACGTCCTGGGCCAAGCCCAAATACCCGCTGATGAGAGCAATCAACGTCGTCTTGAGAACCGGATCTATATCCTGGTGGAACAAGAATTCGGTCAAGCTCATGATCTCGCCTTGGAGAGCAACAGGCTTGGCTGCAGCGAGCAAGGCCGTAACCTCCGAATCCGTGACGTCTATGTTGAAGTCGGTCTGCATTAGGTACGTATCAAACTTCGAGACCTCAAGCTCAATGCTTCCATCCTCCCGGAGTTCCGCCCAATGGACGTCCCCATTGGAATCCACAAAAGGGATCTGGGTCCCGGGGGGCACACCGGCACCGATCAGATTCATTGGAATCGTCAAATTGGCGGGGTTGACGGTAAGGACCTGGGGTTCGCTGAAGGTCCACCCTTGCTCCCCATTGGCCTCCAAGACAAAACCCGCCAAAGGTACGTTGCTCACTCGCACCACACTGCCCTTGCGAAGCAGCGTATTAGGAGTTTCCACCTTAAGGGTTGTCGCCACTCCCTCGACCACCACCTCTTGGGTCGTGGTCTCTTTGGTCCCCGGTTTGGTGTACACATCCTGTGGGGACATGCCAAACGTGCCCGAAGCCGGAGTGGGACACTGGCTCTGCTCCAAATAAGTCACCGTGATCTCCGGGGACTCCGTGACTGCGTCCCCCTTAGCATCTTTGATCTCCACGGGAGTATCCCCAACAACCAACGTCGCGGGAAACAGGGCTTTCTTTTCCTCCACCGTAAGCTCGCCGAGCGGCACGCCCGACGTAATCGCCTTTGTTCCGGTGGTAACCCCTTCTTCAGAGACCTCCACGGTCTCCGTGCCCCGCACATCCTCAGCATTGGGAATAGACGCAAAATTCGTGAGTTGAATAGTGGCGCCAAACACATCCGCGGTGCCTACAACAAACGCTACGCCTCCTGCGAGATATCCCGCCGAGGAGATGGATACAAAATACGTTCCCGGCAGTAAATTCGTGAAGGTGTATGTCCCGTCCGCTCCTGTTTTGACCCGCGCCGTCGTTCCCAGTGTAACCCATGCTCCGTCCACCGGAGCACCGGTTTGCTCATCCAGCACGGTCCCGTGCAGTGAAACCCGGGTGGTCACCGTCGTACTCGTCCCCATAGTGGCCTTGAAAGGTAATGGCGCAGCGACCTTCTGACCGCAACCGTTCAGAAAAAGCACGCCAAGTAAGAGACCGACGGCCACTACCGTCCATCCACCAACATTAACAGAACGCATGACTTCCTCCTTTCTTAAGGGTGCCGTTTTACTGTTTGTTTTCGATCCAACGAACCGCCGTTTTTATATCCAACACCTGATTTCTGATATGGGAAGGAGCAGTATCCTCCAGCCATCCCATCAAGCTATACCGATTTGAAAGAATAAATCCACTGCTCTCCCCGCGATATCGGTATTCCCAAGGGAAGGAGAGGGGCGCTCCAAACCGAAATCGTCCCGGAGCACTCCGGCGAGGAGGATAGATCGGGATGCGAATGCTAAATCCACCAATCAATTTTCCAGAACGATTGGCGGTCGTCCTGATCCCGAAGAATCCTAAGGAAACCTCCCCAAACGTCCGCACTAAATCGAGCCGACCTCCCACGTCTCCGTAAAGAAAACGTCCGGCCGTGGCCGTAAGGGAGAAGTCCATCGAAGTCCACTGATATTTGGAGCGCAACAGGTAAGTCCAGTCGGACAACTCCGAATGCTTCCAATCACCCTGATAAGCCTGAAATCCGGTAAGTCCAACGCTACCCACCAGGGAAAGCCGGCCATCGTTTGTCGTCCAAAGTCCTTCTGCCGAGAAGCCGTATCGCTCCGCGTCAAAATATCCCACGCTTCCCCATAGAAAAAAGGTGCTGGGAAAACGAAGAACCGTACTGACCAACGTTCTTCCAGGCCGAATGTAATCTCCGCTTTGATCAAACGCGCCGAACTCGTTCTCCAACGGAAGAATAACCTGCGTCGTCAGCACCAGCCCCCTCGCCACCGGCATAGAGACTTCGGGGATTGCATTGATCTGAATACGGGCCCAATCGCCAGCCCGACCGAAAAGTGCCTTGACCTGAGGAACAACGACCGCATCCACCTTGAAATAGGAGCGATTTACTTCCGACGCCCTGTATCCATCCCACAAGCCCACTATCCGAGAAACCTCAATCCGCTGAGAAAATTCCGAGGGAGAAATCGTCCCGGCAAGAAATTTTTTGTAATCCTCTCGGGAACAAGCAATCCGAACTAAGGGGATATTTCTGCGCTTCAATATCAGAACGATGAATCGAAGGTTCGGGCACTCCTCAGTTACCAGCGCAAGAACGACCCCTATTCCCGTCGTCTGAGAGCGGTAGCATCTATTCTCGTACTCGACGAGCAGCTTTTCTTCCGAGCAACCGACCACCACGTGCTCAAATCCGTGCCCGGCCAAACGACGACACACCCGATCTGAGACCTCCCCATCACAACCCCCATCAGCCCAGACCGGAAGAAGCCACAACGCCGACACCCCTATTAGAACAGCACAATACCCGCGTCCGATCGGCTACTCTCCCTCCTCCAACTCCTCTCTCAATTTCATCAATTCCTTTTCTGCCCGTTTTCTGCGGTCCTCCAATTCCTTCTGTTGCTTTTCAAAATCCTCTGAAATGGGGGATTTGTTCGCCGCCCGCACCTCGGGTTTGCCTGCTTTTATCGAAATCTCAGGTCGAAGTTGAATCGCTCTCCGTCCCCCGCCGAACAGACTAGGCATCGAAGGCCCCGATTCTATGGCAGACCCGAAGGTATAATTCAGACTGACGCCGAATTGCGAACCGGAGATGGTCACATCCCGATCCACCGGTTGGCCATATTGCTCCAGTTGCTCTTGCTGAACGTAGCTGCCGAAAGCGTACTTATATTCTCCGGACAGCGAGATGCCGGCAATCAACTCAATATCCGCCCCAAGCAAGGTCTGTCCGAAAAAATCTGCTGCCCCGGTCGAGCTCTCTAACAAAGGGGCCTGCCCCTCCATGCTCCTCGTCCGCTCTACCTTGACAAAGCACACCCCGCCGCCCCCACCGCCATACATGGACATCCGGGAGATTCGGACAAAGTTGTAGAGCCCTGCAAGCGTCACCGGAGTCAACGTGATTGCAATATCATCGGTGCCAATTCCCACACCCCCCAAGTGCGCCTGATTCTCCACCACATTCTGCGTCCAGTGGCTTCCATCGAAGCGCAGACGCCAATTCGGCGTTATTCCGAACGCAAGGTTTCCCCCAAAAATGGCGTTCTTTTCGAACGTCTTGGTTGACCCCTCGTTCCTGAGCTGGATGTTCCAGAAATCCAGCGCGGACTTATACTGTCCGAAGTTCACACCGATCGTAACCGGCCGATTCATCTGGGCTTCTGCCGAGATCCCAAGTCCAAGCACAATCAGTACGATCGCTCCCACACAGCCAGCTTTCTTCATAGCGGATCCCTCCTTTCGGGAATAAAGGACACACCTCTCTCCTCTTTACACAGAAAGAGCGCACTGAGAGTAATATTTCATAATGGCTAATATTACATAATATCATCGCTTTTGTCAAGAGAAAAAATTTCCAATGGCTCAGAAAAATGAGTTTTTTTGCTTCCTCCCTTTCAAAGCGTCAGCGATAGGCTCAAAAAGCTCCGTCCTCACATTGCTTCTATCCTCAAAAATTATTACAGTTAGAAAACACCCCCCCCCCTGCACTCATCTGAGTATGGAAGCCAGAATGATGCCGAGAATCAACCATATCGGCACAGAGATAATCAGCGCCCAATTGGCTCCCTTGAAAAAGGCCAGCGACTTCGCCAGACTTTTCCGCTCCAATGCACGCTCGATCACCACCTCGATCTCAGCCACTTTAAGAGGTTTGTTCAGATAATCGTACGCCCCGTCTTTGATCGTCTCAACCGCCGTATCAACAGAGGGATAGCCTGTCAGTACGATCACCACGGCGTCTTTGTCAATGCGCTTGATCTCTTTCAGAAGCACATTTCCGTCCATCTCAGGCATCTTGAGATCGGTGATCACCAGATCCACGGAGTGCTCCTGAAACTTCTCTAACCCCTCGCGTCCGTTCGCCGCCGTGATGGGATGCTTTCCCATAGCTTTTACGACCTCGGAAAGCATCTCTGCTACGGCCTGGTCGTCGTCAACAATCAAAATATTTTTCACGGATCACCTCGCATCCCTGATGAAAATTAAGGTTTAATGTATATCCAGCACGCCCTTCCTGCATGTGAGCCAGATCACATTTATTGAAAAAATCCACTCGGAACGCACATTTTAGAACAAAATAATACTAAACTACCTTTCAACCCTGCAAACCACATCATCAAAAGGAAAATGACCCGATTTTTCACGCATTTTTGCCGCTAGGCTACAGACTGCACGTTCTGAAAAATCACCCATCATCCAAAACGTGCGACATGTAACTCGCAGGTTGAAGCCTGGACTGGTAACCACGGCTCAAAGGAACGGCTTATCGAAATGATACTTCTTATAGTAACTCATTGAGGTATGAATGTCAAGAAAAAATTTGAAGCCGTTTGAAAAAAAATGCTTGCAGCGAGCGCTTCTGTTTGCGTCCCTTTTCAAACCGTAGAGAGGGGAATGCGCTCTATGTTTCAACCCTATTTACCTTACAAGCACCATTTTTTTCGTATCCACAAGCTCGCCCATCCGTAGCTGACAGAGATAGACCCCGCTGGATACCTCACGGGAGAAAGCATTCCTACCGTCCCAGACCACGGACGACGTCCCGCTCCGCACCCTTCCGTCCACGAGCGTCCGTATGCTCTGCCCCAATGAGTCGTACACCACCAGTCGCACGTCCGCTCCGCCTCGATTCTCCGGGATGTCGAAGACGATTGTCGTGGAGGGATTAAAAGGATTGGGAAGGTTCGGGCGCAGTCCGAACTTCGTCGGTCGAGGATCGCTTTCCCGAAGATGAATGCCCGTTTTGACCTTTAACGTGAGGACGTCCAAAATCCCTATAAATTCCCCGTTCCCATTCGTAAGCTCAAGCACAACCTTCTTCGTGCCCGACGGCAGCTTGCCCGTCCTGTCCAACTCGAACATTTCCGACGGAGATACAGGAAGCATCCCACCGGATCCGGTAATGTGCCCGCTCGGATCCTGAAACACGATCTCCACCGCACCCACGTAGAACACGCCGTACGTCCCCGTCAACCGAGTCGTCCCGCCGTCTCCTTCCGCACGAAGCCGGTTCCGAACAGCGCCCGCCTCGTTGACCTCCAGAATCGGGCCGTGCACCTTGGCCGCGTACCAATCCTCGGTGAACGTGTAGGACGCGCCCGGAGCCAGGTCCACCAGGGGACTCAGCACCTCGACCTCTAAATAGGGTAAGCCGTTCGAGGTATATACCTCCACAGACGACCCCTTGTCCGGATACTCCGCGCCCTCAAAATACGAAAACTTCTTGGCATACGTATAGCCGTCCCGTTCATCCACGTAAGCGATCCAGCCGCCGTCCGAGTCCGATCCGATCTTGGCGCCGCTGTTGTGGTCGTATTGCACCGCCGAGATCCCTTCCGCGACGTTGGCCTTCCACTGGGGATTAGTCGCGCCGCCGCTCATTACCTGAAAACCGTCCTCGCCAAATTTGCTGTCCGCCTTGATAGGGAAATACACCCAAAAATTCGTCCAGTCCTCCTCCCCCGGATGATTGACGATGGACTGCGTGATGTCCCACACACTCCATCGCGCCTCCGTCTCCCCCTCGTTGGTCAGCGTCTGCTCCACCCGAACCCGGCTCGATCCCCGATAGATCGTCAGATTCCGGTCGAAGCGCAGTCCCGCCGTCTTCCACTGCTCCACCGGCCCCTCACAGGACACGACACACGAATCCGCGGAATCCAGCGCCACCTCCACCTTGTACGCCCCAAAATCAAGCGTTGGCGGCGGTGGCCATCCCCAACGATCCTGCGGCGCGGGCCAATTCTTGAATCCTCCGTAATTGTGCCATGGCGAAGAATCGGTCGGTGTGTAGACATTCTCCAACTCGTCGGGATTGACGTAGATCGAGGGATGCCCGTTTAGATCGTACTGCATCACCCGCGCACCGATATCCGGCACCACAGCCACCGTGATCAGCCCGTTGTCCATCACGTAGGAAAGCCAGCCCCAATCCTGGTAATTCTCCTGGGATTGAACGGTTGCGGGAAATTCTTCTCCGTGAACGATTCCAAACAGCGCAAAACAGACGAGCGCCACTCCTATCAGACTCCATCCTTTGTACCGCATGACAGCCTCCTTTCACTCGATTGTGGATTGTGGATTGCGGAATCTTCAATCCGAAATCCAAACCCGAGATCCGAAATTCTACGCATCTGTTGGCCCAAGCCCCCGGATCGGCACGTGGATAAGCGTAGGCCGATCCGCCCGCAGTCCCCGTTCAATTGCCGGACCGATCTCCTCGGGCCGCTCCACCCGGACTCCGATCGCGCCGAGTCCTTCCGCCACCTGATCGTAACGGATCTCCCCCAGATGGCTTGCGAGGACGCCGTCGGGGCCATACCGCTCCT
>JAUWMS010000225.1 GCA_030613045.1 Candidatus Latescibacterota bacterium
CTCGGGATCGACCCGCAGGAGGCCTTCGGGTACCGCATCATCGAGCCGCTCATTCAGCTTCGCAAGGACGGCGTCCGAAAGACCGGCAAGGCCCTCGGGCTCCCGGCCGAGCTGTTCGAGCGCATTCCGTTTCCGGGGCCGGCGCTCGCGGCGCGCGTGATCGGCGCGGTGACCCCGGAGCGCATCGAGAAGGTCCGCAAGGCCACTGTGGTGGTCGAGCGGTTGCTCCAGGACACCGGCGCATTCCAGTACATGGCGATTCTTCACGAAGACCGCGTAACCGGTATGCGCGACGGCAAGCGCGACTTCGGTCAGCAGATCGAGGTGCGCTGCTGGGACAGCGTGGACGCGCGGATCGCAACCCCGACGCGGATTTCGTTCGATGTCCTTGAGAAGCTTGCCCGCGAGATGATCCGCGAGGTGCCTGGCATCGTCAGCGTCACGTACAACATCGCGACGAAGCCGCCCTCCACGATCGAAGCGATCTGAGGATCGCAGAGTCCGGAATGGCTCATTTCTTAGGGAGTGTAAAAAACAGGCTGTTTGTTTGGAATGTCTCACAATTGTTTCAGTTAGCGTAGGTTTCCCGGTTGGTTCGGGAAATAGTTTTCCCGAACCATAGATGCCGCAAGGCTGAAGGCTGCGCAAACTTTTCCGTACTATAGAACGGCTTTTAGGTGGTATAATCTAAGGTTGGGCGCGTTATTGAGCTCGGCCGGGGAACAAACCATATGAGAATCGTTGTCATCACAGATGTACATGCGAATCTCCCGGCTTTGGAAGCAGTGCTTGAATCCATTCAGGCAGAGGGATATGACGCGATCTTTCACACAGGAGATGCTATCGCAATCGGGCCATATCCCGCTGAGTGTCTTGAGTTGTTGCTCAACATGCCTAACTCCCGATTTGTCATGGGGAATCATGATGCCTGCTTCGTGAACGGTGTGCCTACGCCGCAACCAGCCTGGATGAGTGACGGAGAGGTGCAGCACCAGCATTGGACACACGAACGTCTCGATCCGCAAATGCGTTCAATGCTTGCAGAATGGCCCTATGTCTCAGAGCATGATTTGGAGGGCGTGAAGACAGCGTTTGTGCATTATGGACTTGATCCGTCTGAGCAGGGCTTCCAGCCTGTCATCAGGGATGCAACGGCAGCAGACTTGGATAGGATGTTTGCGGTGCATGATGCAGAGCTTATTTTCTATGGCCATGATCATCGTAAGTCGGATGTGGAGGGACGAGTGAGATACGTAAATACTGGATCGTTGGGGTGCTACAGCCAAGCCATAGCGAGGTATTGCGTGGTAGAGTTTCATCGGGGCCAATACAGAGTCGAGCATCGTGGTGTGCCGTATAATGACGCAGAGTTGCTCAGAGCATTTGAGCGGCGCAGCGTACCGGATCGGAAGTTCATCTATCGTACATTCTTTGGTGGCCGCTTTCGAGTTGCATCGAACCGGCGCGTCTAACAACTCGCTGGAGCCGATCACGCCTATCGGCGGGCGAAAGCAGCGGCGTTTTTGCATTTGTAAGTGTTCTTGTGGCGGAGTAAGTCTTGGATGGCCCGGCGTGGCGGCTCAACTCGGTGCCGTTAAACTTTCGAAAACACTTCGTCGAGTCAAGTAGAACCAAGGAAGGTTTCTGCAGATAAGAGCGGTTTGTGCAATCCGTATAGCCTGACGCATTGGAACCGAAGAAACGACGAGGGGGACGGTTATCTATGCATACGCTATAATCCACCCGGAAATGTCGAATTGGGCGAACTGTGAAAGCGGGAGGCAGGTTAGCCCGGGGCCGTTCGGTCCCAAAAAGAAAGGACAAGACCCATGGCGGAAGACCGTCCCAACATCTTGTTTATCATGTCCGATGACCACGCGGCGCATGCTATGAGCTGCTATGGAAGCCGAATCAACGAGACGCCTAATTTAGACCGCATTGCCGAGGGCGGAATGCGCTTCGACAACTGCTTCTGCACCAACTCTATATGCACGCCCAGCCGCGCGACGATTCTTACGGGCATGTACAATCACGTGAACAAGGTGACGACCCTATCCACTCCGATGGACAACCGTTTTCAGACGTTCCCGAAGCTGCTGCGGGAAAACGGTTATCAGACCGCCGTGTTTGGCAAATGGCATCTCGGCACCGGCGCAGCCCACTGCCCGACCGGTTTCGACGACTGGGCTGTACTCCCGGGGCAAGGGCTGTACCACAACCCGGAGTTCATCTTCCGGGGGCCTGACGGGGGGACGCGCCGGACCGTGGAGGGGTACGTCACGGACATCATCACGGACATGTCCCTGGACTGGCTGCGGCAGCGCGACAACGACCGGCCGTTTTGTTTGATGTACCACCACAAGGCCCCGCACCGGGAATGGGAGCCGGATGAGAAACACGCCCACCTGTTCCTCAACGAGGAAATCCCCGAGCCGGAGACGCTCTACGACGATTACTCCGATCGCGCCTCGGCGGCCTCCGCGGCCCAGATGCGCGTGGGCGGCCACATGAACGAGCGGGAGCTCAAATGCCGCATCAACCGGACGCTTTCGGAGCGCGCATTGCGGAAGTGGGCTTACCAGCGGTACATCAAGGACTATCTGCGGGTGGTTGCCAGTATTGATGACAATGTGGGCCGGGTGCTCGACTGGCTCGACGCAGAGGGACTAACGCACAATACGGTCGTAATCTATACCTCCGACCAGGGCTTCTTCCTGGGCGATCACGGCTGGTACGACAAGCGCTTTATGTACGAGGAATCTCTGCGTATGCCTTTCATTCTTCGCTATCCGAAGGAAGTCACACCGGGGTCGGTCAACGACGACATCGTCCTCAACCTGGACTTCGCGTCGTTGTTCCTGGATTTGGCCGGCGTCCCCATCCCGGAAGATTTCCAGGGACGCAGTTTCCGTCCGCTGTTGCGCGGTTCCACACCTCCCGATTGGCGCCGGGCGATGTACTACCGATACTGGATGCACAAAGCGCATCACAATGTATATGCCCACTACGGGATACGCACAGAACGTCATAAGTTGATTTATTACTACTCGGATGCGCTGGGTCAGGAGGGAGCGATTGATGAGACTTATACTCCTGAATGGGAACTTTTTGATCTTGAGAAAGATCCACGTGAGTTGAAGAACGTGTATGACCATCCCGATTACGCAATCGTTGCAAAGGAACTGAAGGAAGCGCTTCATCGTCTGCAAAGCGAGGTCGGCGATGAACGCTACGGCAAAGACGTGGACTGATAAGGAAGACTCCTGCAGGTTTTCATCGTCGCAACGGACGATGAATTTGAAGCGATTGCGGAGGATCCGGGATTTCAAAAAGATGGAAATGGACTGGCTGTTTCCCGATCGGCAGCCGATTTATGTCGTTGACCGCGCCCCCTTATCGGCGCTTCGGATTCCCATTCGTAGCGCCATTGGCTCATGCACATGAAGGAGAACCCAATCATGACCCCACGAGAACGATTCATAGCCGCCCTGGAGCGGCGCCCTTTCACAGGCCGTGTGCCCCATTTTGAGTTGGAATTTTTCCTGACGATGGAGGCGTTCGGGCGTATCCATCCCTCCCAGCGGCGCTATGGCCAGTGGCGACAAATGTCTGAGCATGAGCGCGCGCTGCACCGCAAAGATGTGGCGGACCTGCACGTAACCGTCGCGCGACGATTTGAGCAGGCCGGGATGCTCTACCATGCGCCTGGGGGATGGGAAGACGAGGATGTGCGCGGGTCGCTCGAGCACGTCCGGGAGATTTCGGGTATGGATTACCTCCTCACCTTGCACGGGGACGCCACCTATTCTCTTCCGAGCGGCGAGCACATGATGGATTTCGTGGCGAAACTGGCGGATCAACCTCAGGAGATGAAGGATCAGGCGCAGCAGATGGTGGACCAGGCGCTGGCCCGTGGGGAGCGCATCAGAAGCTGGGGAGTGCTGGACGGTTTCTGTCTGTGCGCCGACTACTGTTTCAACGACAATCCGTTTCTGTCTCCCGCTATGTTTGACGAGTTCATCACTCCGTATCTCCGGGAGCTTGTTGCCGGATACCGCAAGATGGGCTATTACGTGATCAAGCACACGGATGGAAATATCATGTCCATTCTCGACGCGCTCGTGGACGCCCATCCCCATGCGTTGCACAGTCTGGATCCGCAGGGCGGCGTGGACATCGCAGAGGTCAAGCGGCTCGTGGGCGATAAGGTGTGCCTGATCGGCAATGTCAACTGTGCCACCCTGCAGGCCGGAACGGATGAGGAGGTCGTCGAGTCGGCCCGGTACGCGCTTCGGAACGGGATGCCCGGCGGCGGGTACGTCTTTGGCACAAGCAATTGTATCTACACCGGCATGGCGCTGGCGCGTTATGAGTTGATGCTGGACGTGTGGCGGAGTGAAGGGAATTATGAATAAGGCCGACCCGGGCATTTAGTCAACGTCCTGAGGACCGGGGCTGAACTATTGCAAACGGTCATCTGATAATCCATCTAATTCGATGAATCCGAGGTTGATGAGAAAGGAGAAGCGTATGAAGACGGTAAAGATAGAAGAACTGAGCGTGGAGGCGTTCCTGCCCTTCGGTTTCTATGCCCGCCAGATTGATCCTCAGGCGGAGAAGGTCGGGACGCCGCCGGTGGAGTTTTTTCGGGATATGGTGCAGCAAGACCTGGGTGGTTCCTCGATTGCATCGTTCTCGACGTGTCGGGTTGCGCAGCGTGAACGGGTGATTGATGTGGCGGAGTGTCATTCGAAGACGGGGGAGGGGATTCTGCCGTTGGATGATGACATTCTGATCCACGTGGGGCCGGCCACAACGAACGACGAAGGGGTCCCGATTGAGAAGATGCGGGTTTTTCGGATTCCCAAGGGGACGATGGTGGTGCTGCGTCCGGGCGTGTGGCACCACGCGCCGTTTGTGGTGAACGAGCCGGTGGCGAACGTGCTGATCGTTTTGCCGGAGCGGACGTACGCCATAGACTGCACGGTGGTCGAGCTTGGGGAGGGGAAGCGAATCCGCATTGAATAGGCGGGAACTGCATTCTGACCACTCATTGGGGCCGACGAGGCTTTCGGCCACATAAGGTTCGATGGAGGAGAGAAATGGACAGAATCGAGCAACTCTTTGACCGGATGGACACATGGCGGCACTTGCCCAACTACCAACTGGAGCGTCGAGCGGACCTGTTCTTCTCCCTGTACCTACCGGACGCGCTTGAAGCAAAACTCGGATTTCCGGTCCAGCAGGACCTAATTCCTGAGTTTCCGGTTCGCATCGGTACAATTTACCCCGACAACCCCATCAACAAGTCCTTCAAAATTGACTACGTGGCGTTTTCCAAGCACGCCGACAGGGTTGTATTTGTAGAACTGAAAACCGAGGGAGCATCCAGACGAACAAAGCAAGACCGCTATCTTGAGGCTGCCAGAGACACGGGCCTTGCCGCTCTGCTTGAAGGACTTATGACCATTTTCAGGGCAAGTGATTCCAAACGAAAGTATTTCCATCTTCTTGACCATCTCGCGC
>JAUWMS010000146.1 GCA_030613045.1 Candidatus Latescibacterota bacterium
CAGTTTCCGGTATCCGGCGATCTCGAAGCCGTCTCCGATCCGCCCCCAGGGAATCTGCTTCCGAACGTCCGTGCGCTCCGGCGGAATCCACGCGCCTCCCTCGGCAATGGTGATCCGCGCCTTCGGAGCGATCTCGTGCACGACCTTGACGATGGCCTTGACCACCCGCCAATCCGTGATCACGCCGGAGCCGCGTTTCGTTATCTCCCCGATGTGCGGTTTGATCACCACCCACAGCGGCTTCTCGGAGCCTTTATCCTCCGCTTGCTGGATCACCGCCTCCAGCTCGCCCAACGCGACGGCCTTTCGCACCATCTGCTCGACCTGTCCGTGCGTCAACTCGGATGTCGGCTCCACCGGCTCCGGAAGCTCCGGGAAGTCCGAGCGCACGATGGACACGACCGGCGCCCCTTCTCCGGTCAGAGCGGCGGGCTTCAGCACTGTAAAAATTTTTCCTTCCTCCACCTCCGGCGGTTTTCGGTGCATATCCCACAGCACCAGAATGCCCACGAGGACGATGGTCAAGCTCCAGAAGAGGCTTTTTTGGATGCGTTTGTTCATGGCGGATTCCTTTCAGATGGGCGAACCGGTGTCAGCGTCACGTTGGAAATCAGTGGGACGTTACCTTGTCCCCCCGAAAATAATAAAGCCCAGTGACCTGGGCTGATGTTGAGCAATTATGGATAGGTGCTTATATGGTTTCTCGGCATAACCTAACCCCCTGGCCCCCTTCCCTGCGAGGGAAGGGGGAACGTGTTTCCGGTGCTTTGGGAGGGATAGCCCGTCCCCTCTCCGTTTCGGGGAGGGGACGGGGGAGGGGTTATAATTTCATTTTAGTGGGATTACAATACCTAATGCCGCTTACTCCGCGCCCGCGTAAACCGTAACAAAAGAAGCAGCAGTGGTTTTCTCGCCGAATTTTCTTCCCACTCTCATGCCGATTTGCGTGGTGAGTTTATAGCCGAAATAGTCTCCCCGGTTTGTCAATTGCAGTGCGCCGATCAACTCTTCGTAGTCATCCTGAAGGCCGGCGGGCGTCGGTTCCTCAAGCTGCCGAAACATCGAGAACTCGGTTCCAAGCTCAATTTCCGACTTTTTTAGAATCGGGAACTTGGTAACGAGCAGGAAGAGCAGCATATTTTCTTTGCGAGGCGAATCGCTTTTGAGCACCGGGGTCTCCCGGCGAAACTCGTTTTTTATTCGGGGCTGTATTCTAAAATTCCCCAGTCTTACCGTATAGTCCGCTTTGTTGATCAGGCCGAAGAAGCGGTGCGTATCCCGCAGCCCCTCGATCCGATCTCTTTGATCCCAAAGGTCGAATTTCACTTTATTGATAGCGGTCAGATTTTTCACTCCGGTGTAGTTAAAACCGAGGAAGGTTGAGTTGATCCAGGTATTCCGGGCCGCCAAAGGATCCGCGATCCGCTGCTGCGTTCCTCTGGACCGCGATGGCTGCACCCACTGGAACAGGTTGTCGGAGATGTCGTCCTTCGCCAGACGCAGGTCGTTGAATATCCTCAGTCTTCCGAGGTCCGGATAATCCCTGTCCAACGTGAACAGTGCGTAGTGGGTCCGGTTTCTGTTGTCCTGAGCCATGAGCCATTCGTGCTGGCGTCCCAGGGTCAGTCGCACATCGGGAATGATATGCGCTCCGACATATACGTTGTATCCTTGGTGATCCCGCTTGTAGGGATAGTCGGGCTCTTCGTCGTTTTCGAACCGGTCCACCGAGAGGTTGTTGTTCATATCTATGCCGAACAGAAACTCCGGCCGATCCACGCTGTATCTCAGGAAAGGCTCTTCGTAATCGGGAACCAGGTTGTCGTTCTGATTGAAATCGGATATGAAATCGTTGTTCTCATCCCAGCCCGGGAAAACCGCATCGTCCTGAGATCCGCCGTGTTGATGCACGCGTCCCCAGTCCGGATAGCGGTCCTGATCGTCGTTGTCGTCTACGAACTCGTACAGATTGTGCAACTTGTTTTCGTAGTCAATGGCCCCTTTGTCGTCCACCACAAAGGCGGTCGTGCTGTAGCGATCGTCTATGCTGTATGCTTCTCCGAAGGCGAAGTAAGGATAGGTCCATTTCGAGACGTTCACCATCCATGCATCCGAAGTCTCGACAGCGGTGTAATGCTCCTCCTTGTTCACGTTGGGATATTGTCTGAACCGCCTGTTCCGGTCGAATTCCGCATATACGTTGAATCCCATGACGTCGTTGACCTCGAAGGTAAAACCGTAGATCTCATTGGCCGTAGGCAGCCCGTAGTCGAAGCGCACGATGCGCTGATTGGAGTTGTCCCTGACGTTCCCCGGAGCGCGGGCCACGAGCAGGAACACTGGCTGATTGTCTTTGTTGGTCTGACGATCCGAGGTCCATTCCAGCCGGTAATCGTTGGCCACCACCAACTCGAACGTCACTCTTTCGATCATTGTGGCGTCCGGACCGGTATAGGACGGATCGGTAAAATCGTACGTCAGCGTGATGGTCTGCTCGCCATTGGCCGCGAGGTATCCCCGTTCCTGAAATCCGCCTTCCAGGATCGGCCTGAACCCGATCTCGTTTCCCCGTACGGTCTCCATCTCCCCGGTCAGACGATTCTTCCCTTTTATGATGACGTCGTAAGAGTAGAGCGCGGCTCCTCCTATCTCATCTTCCGGCGAGTCGTCGCTGAGCCGAAGCACGATTTTCGAGACTTTCGCGCTGTTTTTAACGGTGGATAAATTGCCCGACAGCGGGCTGCCCGAGAAGCTCTCCAACAGCGTATGAGACTGGTGCGCATTGACGTAAGTAGCCCCAACCTTTACAAAACGTCCCACCTGGGCGGTTCCTCTCAGGGCCGTCAAATTGGTGTTGCTGGTTTTGTCAAGATGTGCTCCCTTATCGGTGCCGATCAGGGGGAGGCTGATGCGGGAAAAGAGGGCGGTCATCGCATACTTGTCCGACTGGAAGTCCCATTGTACGCCGTTGAACGTCGGTTTGGAGAAGGTCATCGGAGTAAGGGTAGTCCGGATCTCATCGCCGATGGTCAGGGCCGTATGATACTCCCCCTTCGAATCCGAAGCGATCAACATCCGGTCGAACCAGCCCGTGTACCGCTTATCCTTGGTCAGGCTGCTTCCGGACCGCTCCGGCTGATCCTGCCGCCAGTCGTAGATCAGCCAACCTCGGGTCACGAAGCTCCCGTACAGATCGTAGTAGTAGTCGCCCTCTAAGGAAATATCCACGTAGCGCTTGTAGGACTCTCTCGCGTAATTGGTGTACTCCCACTGTCTCCACTGATATTCCCGGAAGAGCTCCTGGGGCATATACCACTTCTTTACGGCCGGATCGAGCGCTCCGAAGAGCACGCCCACCCCAACAGGCTCGAATGTGGTCTCGCCGCCCCGCCGCGTTCCGAGAAGCGTTCCGTAATCCACCATCTGAGAAAAGCCCTTCCCGGCAGGCACAATCAGCGATCCGAGCAAAATCATCACACCGAGAAAAATCTGGCGTCTCGTATGCACGGGGTCCCTCCTTTTCTTTGAGACAGAGCGATTTTGAATTTTGAATTTCGGATTCAGAATTTGGCGTTCAATACGCGACTAGTGTTCTGTCAAGCTCATTTTGACGGACTGTCATTCTGAGGAGCAGAGCGACGAAGAATCTTGTTTTTGTTCCTCATGCGTTCCGCGGACAAGAAGATTCTTCGCCTCCGCTATGCTCCGGCTCAGAATGACAACTCGTCAGCTTAGGCTTGACAGAGCACGAGGAAAGACAAATTTTAAGCACGAAATTTCACCCCTACGCCCCTTCCCGTGGTGGAGGAGCGACGTTTAGTATTTAGGTTTTAGGATTTAGGATTTAGGATTTGAAGTTTCAATATTCCACCGACCCCGTCCCGGCCGTGCTTTCCCCCCCTGAGTCCGTATCCACGGATACCCGAACGATATACACCCCGGGAGGCACCAGATCACAGTCGTCATTCTTTCCGTCCCACTTCGTAAGATAGATGTCGCTTTCCCCCTTCTCCGAACTCAATCTCCGCACGAGGGCGCCAGAGAGGGTATATATCTTTACCGAGAGCGGCATTTCGCGGGTCAACTGCAACAGGTCGTACCGGATCAGCGCGTCGTCGTTGATCCCATCTCCATTCGGAGTGAAGGGATTGGGAGCGATCTTCAGCGCACGGATCAGCGATCCACCCAGCGCGATCCGCACCGCGATGTCGTCGGTTGCGATATCCGGGGTCGCATCGCCAGCCAGCACGGATTGCTTCAACTCCCCGGTCGCGTTTTCGTAAACCCTTGCGGTGAAAAGCGTGCCGTATCGGCGCACAACGCCCTTAAAAGCCACCTTAAGCACGTGATCGGCGGTTATCTTCGGGAAGCTGATGGCGAAGTGATTCTTCTCCAGGGCCACGCATTCGAAACCCACCTCCTGGCCGTCTATCGTTACCGACACGACCGTATCTATCCGGGTCGGGGTATCTATCTCAAGGCGGTCGAAACCGGTATCCACCCCTTTGCGAATGGTCGGTTTTATGGAATAAGTGAAGAGTGTAAGCGCTCCGGCGACGACCTTCGGAGGCGCGATCTCCGCTACGATTTCGTGCGCCGCGGGAGGTCTGGAAATCTCAAAGCCCAGAAAATCCGCGCTCCCCGCCGTTCTCAGATCGTTGCTTTTCAAGTCAATCCGGAACTGAAAATATCGCTTAGGCGACGGCGAATTCATGGAAACACCGCCCTCTTCCTCGACTTTCCGGTAATCGTAAGGCGCGGACCAACTGCTCCAGCCGTTTTCCCGGTCTGTCACGATCGCCCCCCGTTCCGAGGGAATCACGCTCTCGTAGCTGGTGTTTGTCAACGGAACGCCCTGTTTGTCGAACGGAACCTCCCCGCCCGCCCGATAGTATTTGACCGCCCCTTTCTGTTGCGGGGAAAGGGTTTCATAGTCTCTTTTCGAGACCTGCTGTCCCCCCGTCGTAAAAAATCTGATCTCCCCTTTCTGATCGAAATCCAGCCGCTCATAGTCACTCTGGGTTACCTCGACTTCCTCTCCCCATGCGAGTTTCCGATAATACACCAGCGGGGTATCGTCACTGCCGCTTCTCGTACGCACGATAATCTGTGATTTCGTGGGATCGCCGATCTTCCGCTCGGACCACCAGATCCTTCCCAGTGTAGCCACGTCTCCGAAATCGAAGACGCGTGACAGGTAGGTGGCCTCCGGCACGAATCCCCCTCCGAAGACCTCGATCTCATCAATTTCCCAGCCCACGGATTGAGTCAGGGACTTGATGCGGACGTAGCGCGCATACTGAAGCGGCACCTCGAGGTCCACGATGGGTTCGCCGTTCTTCTCGTTGTGCTCCAGGATCGTTGCAAAGAGCGGCCTTCCCTCGATCGTCGTCTCCTCCGTATCGTCGTTTAAGTACACCTCGTACGCCCTCATGAAATCGTCCTGAAACGGATATTGCTCCGACATCCGGGGAAAAAAACGGATCCGGTCCACGCCGAAACGCGCGCCGAGATCAAGGTCCACCAACACTCCGTAGGGATTCACCTTCTTCGCGGGGGTGGACTTCCGCTCAAAGGCCACGGTGAGATCTCCGTTGACCAGTCCTTGCAATGCCGCCTCTTCACTGGAACTCAACGGTACGTTGGGAACACGAACGTTGCCTCCGCGTTCGTATGTCTTCAACGCAATGTTTTCCGTGGTGTCCATCTCCGTCAAAGCGATCCACCCCGGTTGACTTTCAAAGTCAATGATTTCAATTACCGCGCCCGGATCCGCCGCACCCCATACCGTCTCTTTCCACGGGCGTGCTTCTCCGCCGACGAGGAAGGTTTCCAGCCCGGATGCGCTTCCCGCCGTGAGCCCGACCACGAGACAAGACAGGATGAGCGCGGCTATCCCGAATTTTTGAAGAGGGAGTGTTTTCATAACGTCATAGACTTTCTGTATACCCACTCACTTTGGAATTTTTCTTTCTTTCCAGACCCTGTATGAACTGCACCGCAGAGACCGCAGAGAACTGCGAGCGTTTTGGTTATGCTTGCTCTGCGGTCTCTGCGTGCTCAGCGGTGAAAAAAGAAAAACTGAAGATGAAGCGGTATATCGAAGCGTTTCCCATCGAAAAAGAACCGTCCAATGCGACCCTTCTTTTATCGAACTCTGTACCCCTAAGGGAACGCAAACTCATCCCTTCCGCTTAATCGTGCCATCCGGATAGATGCGCCCAAGCGCTCGTTCGAAGGAAAAGCGAATATCCAGGGTTTCCACCGGCTCTTCCCGATAGTCAAACCGTAGCGCCATATCCCGGATGGTTATGGTAATTTGGCTCACGTCGGGATGCAGCGACTGAAAGGCCACGTATCCTTCCTGTTCCTGTCCGCTGAAAATGAGATCGCCGGGGTAGAGCGTCTGTTCCAGGATGTCCTTCCGTTTTTCGAAACGGGCGTACTCGTTTCCCCTGTATCCTATGGCGTATGCGCCATAATACCGCTTCAATTGCTGCAAACCGAGCGCGGCATATTCCCGCCCGTTATACGCCGTAATGGTGATCTTCAGCGGATCGAGTCTGGCCTTCGGA
>JAUWMS010000361.1 GCA_030613045.1 Candidatus Latescibacterota bacterium
CCGCGCGGGTCCTCCACAATCGTTTGCGGTGCTGAATGTGTTTTGCGAGTCCGAGACGCACGCCGTATTTGCGCCCCCAATTTTGTTAAAAAACACGACTCATGGCCCGAACCGTCAGATTGGTCTCGTCGCATGGAATCCGACCCACGCCCTCTCCCCGCACCTCGATCTCCAGC
This sequence comes from Candidatus Latescibacterota bacterium, assembly GCA_030613045.1. Lineage (GTDB taxonomy): Bacteria > Latescibacterota > 4484-107 > 4484-107 > 4484-107 > 4484-107. The sequence continues at coordinate 177 of JAUWMS010000361.1, forward strand.
CCCGAACCCGTGGTGCGCTCCGCGAGGATCCGATTGCTCAGATCCAACGCCAATCCCACGCAATCGAAGCCGGAACCGAGATTGCCCGTCGAAGCCGGGATCCGAACTTGGACTTGGTTGATTTCGTGCATCTCTTCTTCTCTTTTCACCACGGAAATCCACGGAAGGACACGGAAACGGCGAAGCCGCAAAAAAAAATAACCACGGATTACACCGATTTTCGCGGATCAAACAACTAGTGCTCTGTCAAGACGCGAGTTGCCGGAGAGGAGCTAACCTTCCGCGTGGCGATAAATCGCCCCGCTGCTTGAACAAAGCCCAATAAATTGGGCTAATCCCCGCGAGGCGAGCACCTCTTAGCCCTGTTCACAGGGGTTCTCAACCGCAGCGCGGGAATTTATTCCCGCGTTTGACTGTACATGGAAGACCGAACAAACCCAACCATCCTCGCTCAACAAAAAAAAGATGTCGCAGGTTAGTAGTGCAGAAACCTATACCCCTGCCAGATCGAAGATCAGAAAATTCCCTTCAGATTTCCGACTTCTGACTCCTGGCTCCTGACTTCTGACTTCTGGCTCCTGACTTCTGACTTCTGGCTCCTGGCTTCTGAGTTCTGGCTCCTGGCTTCTTTCTTGTGGCTCCTGGCTTCTGACTCCTGACTTCTGCCTTCCCGCTTTTCCGTGTTATTCCGTGTAGTTCCGTGGTAAGTTTTTTCAGGAAATCACCGAATCAGATGAGCCAGTCTTCCCCATCGAACCTTATGGAAAACATCCCAGAGCGGCACCTTTTTGTTCCACGACCAATACAGAATCATCGCCTTGCCCTTGAGATTTTTCATAGGGACGAACCCCCAGTAACGCCCATCCTGGCTGTTATCCCGGTTGTCTCCCATCACAAAAAAGGCATCCCGGGGCACGGTGACCGGCCCGAAATTATCCCGATGACTGATCCCGCGGGAGAGTGTGCGGCGGTCCGTGAACTTCGATTTCGGGGGAAACGGCAGGATCTCGCCATCCACATAGACCACCTTGTCTTTGACTTCGACGCGCTGGCCCGCAGTGGCGATCACGCGTTTGATGAAGTCTTTTTTGGGATCTCTGGGGAACTTGAAGATAACGACATCGCTCGTCCTGGGCTTGCGAATCCCCGGCAGCCGGATATCCGTAAACGGGATCGTAGGGCCATAGATAAACTTGTTCGCCAGCAGAAAATCGCCCACCAACAGCGTATCCTCCATCGAACCCGATGGGATACGAAAGGCCTGCACCACAAACTGCCGGATCACCAAAGCCAACAGAACAGCCACTACAATGGCCTCTACGTATTCCCGCACCACCGATTTTTTCTTTTTCGACTTCTTCTCTTTGCGAAGCCACCTTCCGATGCAGCCCGACACCAGCCACGATACATCCGTTGCCGAGTTCTCTTTGTCCGGGGTTTTCTTTTTAGACACCAGACAGACCTCCTATGGAAAAGGGACGAGCGTTTTTTGTGAGACGGCGGCATTTTATCAAGCGAAGAAGCCGCGTAGGAAAAATTTCCTCATTCCATTCCAAAACCATTTCCGTCAGGCACTTGCAAAAGTCCAAAAAGCGAGGACGCCACCCGGCATAAAGCGGTAAAACGGCTTTATTAGGGTCATTTGAGAGGCGAAGTGGCAAAGCAATCTCAAATGAAGAGTGTTTTGCAAGTGGCTCAGATAGGACTTTCCAAATATACAATACCCTTCCCAAAAAGTCAACGATTTTAGCGCAAGAACGCAAAGCGCCTCAACGGGAAACCTTTTTTCTTGACAAGAGCGTGGCTTTTACGTAGTTTTTGGCCGTTACGTGCACGCCGGAAAACATGGGGTACGGCATCGTTTCTTACATCATCCATGGGCCGAAGACGGAGGGTTGAATATGGGCAGAGAGATCAACGCAGGATTGATTGGATTTGGAACCATCGGCAGGGGAGTGGCGCAATTGATGATCGAGCGCTCCGGGGAATTTATGCAAAAAAAGGGCTTTGCTCTGAAATTGAAGCGCATCGCGGATCTGAATGTGGCCGCACCGCGCGGGCTGGACCTTCCGAAGGAGATGCTGACACCGGATGCGAATGTCGTTCTAAACGACCCGGAGATAGAAGTGGTGATTGAATTGATCGGGGGATTGGAGCCGGCGCGCACCTTTGTATTGCGCGCTCTGGAACAGGGAAAAAGCGTGGTGACGGCGAACAAGGCCCTGCTGGCCCAGTTCGGGGACGAGTTGTTTCGGGCGGCACGCGAGCACGGGGGCGAGTTGGCATTCGAGGCGAGCGTGTGCGGAGGCATTCCCATCCTTCGGGTGCTGAGGCAGGGATTGTTCACCGATCGGATCGCTTCGCTCTATGGGATATTAAACGGCACGACGAATTATATTCTGACGAAGATGGCGGAGGAAGGCGGACGGTTCGACGAGGTGCTCCGGCAGGCGCAGGACGCGGGCTTCGCGGAGGCGGACCCGACGATGGACGTCAGCGGGAAAGACGCGGCGCAAAAATTGGTCCTTTTGCTTCGGATCGGATTCGGCGTGTCCGTCACTCCGGAGGCGATCTTTGTGGAAGGAATCGAGCGAATCGGGCGGCAGGATATCGAGGATGCGGAGGAGTTGGGATACGTGATCAAATTGCTGGCGATTGCGAAACGCACGGACCGGGGCATCGAGGCGCGGGTGCATCCGGCGATGATTCCGAAGGGGGCGCTTTTGGCGAGCATCCGGGACGAGTTCAACGCGGTGGAATTGGTGGGAGACTGGGTCGGCCCCCAGGTGTTCTACGGACGGGGCGCCGGAGAGCGTCCTACGGCCAACGCGGTGGTCTCCGACCTGGTGGAGTTGGCGGAGCGGCGACTGGAAGGAGGCGGCTCGCGAGCGGGAGAACTGCTTCCGGAGGCGGGCAAAACAACATTGATTCCGATGGAAGAAGTGGTCCTCCCGTATTACTTTCGGATGCTCGCGCTGGATCAACCCGGGGTGCTCGGGCAGATCGCCGAGTTGCTTTCGGAGGAGGGGATCAGTATTGCGTCGGTGATTCAGAAGGGGCGGGCGCAGTTCGAGGGAGCGGTGCCGGTTGTGATCATGACGCACGAGGCCACCGAAGCGGGGATGCGGCGGGCAATCCAGCGGATCGATGCGCTCCCGGTGGTGCGGGATCGGACGCAGGTGATTCGCGTGGAGGAGCTGTAGTACGCAGATTTTGAAGCCTTCCTCGTCCGCGTAGGGGCGATCCTTGTGATCGCCCCTTTGGCTGTACAGGCCACAAAAAAAACCTCAGTGCGTCAACGCCCATACCACGATGTTCGCGCCCATCTTCAGCGCCGCCTCCCGGATCCGGGGCGGGTCGTGATGCACTTGAGGAGAGGCCCAGCCGTCGCTGATATTGGTCTCGAAGGTATAAAGCACGATGAGACGCTTTTCGTGAAAAATCCCGAACGCCTGTGGCGCCTCCCCGTCATGTTTATGGATTTTAGGCAGCCCCTGAGGGAACTCGAAAGGGTGATGAAAAATGCCGTGACTTAGCGGGATCTGCAACCATTCTTTGTCCGGAAACACTTTTTTGATCTCCCTCCTGAAAGCTTTGTCCATGCCGTAATCGTCGTCCGCGTACAAAAATCCCCCGTGTTCGAGATAGACCCTGAGTTGGCGCGCTTCCCCCTCAGAAAAGGAAACGTTCCCGTGCCCCGTCATATAGATCATGGGATACGAGAAAAAATCCTCATCCGGGATCGCCACGGCAACCTCCTCCGAAGCCCCCTCCATGGCGGTATGCTCCCGGAGGAAGTCCAACAGGTTCGGGATGACGGAGGGATCGTTGTACC
>JAUWMS010000486.1 GCA_030613045.1 Candidatus Latescibacterota bacterium
TATGTCCGACCACAGCGCCGCTCAAATTGACTTCGGACGCACGGTCACGGCGGAGGGAACCATCATCCCCATCTCCGATGCGGCCATTCAGGACGGCAGCGTGTTCTCCCAGTATCCCGACTATCAGAATCTCAACAAAAAACACTCCGCGCTCAAAAAGGTCAAGGAAGGCTCCGTTATAGATTACCAGACCACGGTGATCAAAGAACGGACGGACTTCCTCCATTCTTTTTTGGTGGACGTCTCTTTCGGCGACAAGGAACCGATCCTCCGCAAAATCGTGAAGGTGATCGTTCCCAAAGGAATCGAATGCGCGTACGAGATGCTTCGCTTCGGGACGGACGGCCCCTATTCGGTGGAGGAAACCGGAGACGGTTGCATCGAGTACACCTGGATATTGGAGCATACGCCGGAGTTGATCGCCGAAAACTTTATGCCGGAAACGGAGGATTTGTGGCCGCGCGTGGCGTTCGCTCCGAAGGCTCAGTGGGCCGATCTGAGCCGGAGGTATGCGGGCGTTCTGGAAGAACATCTTGAGGTGAGCGAGTCGTTGAAGCAGCAAGTCGCCGAGATAGTCGAAGGGGTGAAAAACAAGACAAAGGCGGCCCGCGCGCTCTACACTTACATGGTCAAGAAAATTCGGACCATCCCCGTGCCCTACGATCTGTATAGCCTGATCCCCAAAGACATCGCGCAAACTTATCAGAAGAAATACGGGAACAATTTAGACAAATCCCTGCTTTTCCTCGGGCTGCTCCGGGAGGCCGGAATCACCGCCCATCTGTGTCTGATCGTTCCTCAGAGCGACGGTGCGCTGATGGAAAAGGTTCCGTCTCTCGGGCATTTTTCGGACTGCCTCGTTCGGATCGCGGCGGAAGATACGCTCCTCTATGCCGGCGTCCTCGACGAGACCATCGCCTTTGGCGCGTTGAACGCGGACTATCAAAACGTGCGTGGCCTGGTCATAGATCAGGCGCATCCCGAACTGGTTACCACGCCGCTCCTCGATGCGGAAGACGAGGCGCAGCGTCGAAGCGCAGAAGTCAGCGTCTCCGCCGACGGCACATTTATCGTGCGGGATCACACGCGCTACACCGGCCAGTCCGCCGCCGGGATACGAACCCTGAAGGTGATGCGGGCGGAGGAACTCGAAAAAATCTTCCAGGAAGCCGTCGGACGCATCCATCCCAACGCAACACTCCGCTCCTACGAGGTCTCCGACCTGGACGATCTGAGCGCGCCCGTGGAGATTACCACCGAATACCGGATCACGGACTACGCCCTCCAGGCGGGCAAATCCCTGATGGTGTTCCAACTCCCGGACCTGGAATACAGCGCGTACGAGGTGGGGAAAGCCAGCCGCGTCCATCCCTTGGACTGGTCCCGTCGCACATTGGAGACCAATCAATACACCATCGAACTCCCGAAAGGCTTCGAGATCTGTCACCTTCCACCTGCGGTGCAATACGACACGCCCTTGATGACTTATCAGGCCCGTTTCGAGCAAAAAAATGGAGGCATCCGGTTTACGGACGTCTCCACGAGAAAAGCGGTCTTTGCCCCCGCCGGGGATTATTTGCTCTACAAAAAGGGGATCGAAGCGAAGGCTAAGTTGGCGAAGGAATGGGTGGTGTTGGAGCGGAAATAAAAAAGCCCGAACGGCTTCGTTCAGGCCAAGGTGCACAACCTCCCGCAGGTTCCGAAACCTGCGGGAGGTTCAGAGTTTATGGGCCATACAGAATATTAGCTAAAAGTCCTTTTGATACCACCCCAACTCGCCTTCTCGACGGTCTTGGAAATCTTCCCGACGCCGCTATACTCGGTCCATCGCACGATCTTCCAGATCGGCTCCCCGGTCTCCGGATCCTTCTGAGTTCGCATCTTAAACTCAAAATCGCTCTGGATGAAATAGCTCTCCGTCTCCGTTTCATCCAACAGATAGATTGTCACCGGCCGGCGGAAGACCTCCCAATTTTCGTCGGGATGCTCGTCCGAAATATCCGTGGCGCCCTCCGGTGCGATGTTGCTACCGTACTCGATCCAGTGTGCTCCTATTTCCATCAACTCATAGTCGATCATAGCAAAATGCTCGAAAACCTCTTTCGTCAACCGCACATCTTCCGCCTTATTGTGCGCAACATCTAATGTGTCAATCTGCGACGGGGAGCAGAACCAATATTCATCGTCCAGCAGATATTCAAACAACTCGATGTCCTTATGGTTCATCGCATAGTCCAGATTGATGAACACATTCTCCGGACTGCTCAACAATATCGGTACAACGAAATCCAGGACCCTGTCTTCGGAGATGGCAATTCCTGTCCGAGTGATGGAGGCGATATCCTCCCCCGTGATGGTCATGGTATAAAGGGCATTGTTCTGCTCCGAACGTCCCGCCAAAGGTTTCAGATACCTCCCTTGAGTTCTCCCCACGCCAACACTTGCACCGTCCACCATCACCATCTTCCCGGACTGCGCGAACGGTCCCGCTTCCATCCGAACCACGTACACGCCTGCACCTGCACCCACGCCCGCATCATCACGCCCATCCCACTGTGCTCTGTGCGATCCGGCCATCTGCACCCCATCTACCAGCGTACAAATGCGCTGGCCAAGCGTATTGTAGATCATTAGCCGGACATGCCCAGTCTCCCTCAGCCGATAGGGAATTATGGTGGAGGGATTGAATGGATTCGGATAGTTCTGGAGCAGCGCAAAATCACGGGGAAACGTCTTTCCTTCTCCTTCCTCTTCTACGACTACTTCGGTCAACGCCACCACGTACTGCCCATCTGCATCCGTTATATCGCTGAACGTATGGCTCGGATCGGCCTCGTCTGTGAACGTGACCTGTGCTCCGACGACCGCCTGACCTTTCGTATCCGTCACCGTCCCCGATATCGTCGCTCCTCGAACGGACGTATGCCACGTTACGGAGACGATCATCGCAATGCAGCACACCAATGTCAACAGGGTTTTTCGTG
>JAUWMS010000312.1 GCA_030613045.1 Candidatus Latescibacterota bacterium
TGAATTCGGACAGAACTCTTCCTTACACTTGTGTCCCAAGGCATTTTAAATTTTTGGTCTCAAGACTCAGTTTTCGAGAAGGCTTGAGTAAAGCCTGAAACTGGGCATGAAATCACAGATTTGCGAATAATCCAGGGTATAAACCGCTAAAGCGGGAACTCCGTCTCTCTATTGGCCTCCGGCTCATCGGGTGTCGAAGTTACCCGTTTACGGGTTTATTTGGCCTCCTGAATTTCTGGCCTCCATAGCTGAAGTTTATGAATAATGCAGGCTATAGCTGTTTTCTCCCTAACGGGACAGAACCCGGATTATTCACAAGTTTTGGATGATACGTCGCAGCTTCAGGCTGTTCTTAAAAAATAACGTTTTGAAACCGGAAATCCAAAACACTTTGCTGCACAAGAGGAAAGGAGGATTTTGGGAAAATTTGTGAATAATGCAGGTGTTCGAGGTAGTCGGTGAAATCTTCACAGGTCGCTCTTTTTTTTTGGACTGCCTCGACTGGTCGAGGACTTTTTTTTGGACTGCCTCGACTTCGTGATCTGGTTCGGGTGTACTCCATAACGGCTGGCCAACTCCGCCATCGTGTGCTGATTCCGAAGCGCATCCAATACCACCTGGGCCTTGAAGCGACCATCATAACGCTTGCGCAGACTCATCATATACCCCCTTTCGAAACTGGACATATCTTACGCCAACATTCCACGGTTCTTGTTCCTCAAAACCGTCCTCAATCCTCCTTAAATCATTGTCCAGTTTTTGGGGTACATTACATTCTGCAATCCCCAAGGCAAACCTTGGAACGACGTCAGGAAGAGCTTTTCAAACGCCGCTGAGCGGGCCGGGATAGGTCACATCGGATTGCATGCTTTGAGACATACTTTCGCATCTCACCTTGTAACGGGTGGTGTAGATTTGGCGACAGTCCAGAAACTCTTGGGTCATAGGGGCATCAACACCACGATGCGCTATGCTCACTTCGCTCCCGATCACCTGAAATCAACAGTTGAATGCTTAGGCTTTGGACACTATATGGACACCAAGGCCTATCAGCAACAAAAAAGCACTTAGACCAGAATCGCCTAAGTGCTTGATTTTTATGGTGCCGAGGGCGGGAATCGAACCCGCAAGGGCAGTGAAGCCCAACGGATTTTAAGTCCGTCGCGTTTTCCATTTCGCCACCCCGGCAACCTTCGCAAAATTTATTTTTACAGACCGACAACCCGCATATTTTTCGCTGGATTCTGAATGCTCGGATGGGGGCCCGGCATACAGAACTCAAATTCTTCTCATAAAATCTATCCGGAGACAAACGCCTTGATTTGAGACACTACATACTCTTGCTGCATCTCCGTCAACTCAGGATACACCGGAAGCGCCAGTGTTTCCCTTGAAGCCCGCTCCGCTTCCGGGAAATCCCCCTCGCGATAGCCTAAGTGCTGATAGCATGCCTGGAGATGAAGGGGCACCGGATAATAGATCTCACAGCCGATCTCCTGCTTCTTCAGATGCGCCATCAACTCGTCCCGACACGCAACCCGAAGCACATATTGATTGTAGATCGAGACATTGAACGGCTCTATGTACGGAGTTTTCACGTTCATGTCGGAGAATGCGGCATCGTAAAACGCAGCATGCCGCCTCCGTGCCGCGCTCCATCCTTCTAAGTAGTTTAGTTTTGTCGAGAGCACCGCAGCCTGGAGGGCATCCAGGCGACTATTTATTCCCACCACCTGATGATAGTACTTCGGTTTGCTCCCGTGCACACGCAACACCCGGATCCGCTCCGCCGCATCTTCTTTGTTGGTGACCACCATCCCTCCATCGCCGTATCCCCCTAAGTTCTTCGATGGAAAGAACGAAAAACACCCGAACACCCCGATCGCTCCCGCTTTCTTCCCCTTATACGTGGCGCCGATGGACTGGGCCGCATCCTCCACCACTTTCAGTCCATGCTTTTCCGACACCTCCATAATCGGGTCCATATCCGCCATTTGTCCGAACAGATGCACCGGGAGAATCGCCCGGGTTCGCTCCGTAATCTTCTCCTCGATTCCGTCCGGATCTATATTGTACGTACGAGGGTGGATATCCACGAATACCGGTATCGCGCCCAATCTGGATATGGCACTCGCCGTGGCAAAAAAGGAATAGGGCGTGGTGATCACCTCGTCCCCCGGCCCGACGTCCAATGCCATCAATACCAGCAACAGCGCATCGCTTCCGGACGCTACGCCTACCGCGTATTTGGCACCCGAATACCCAGCGATCTGCTGCTCCAATTCCGCCACTTCCGGCCCCAAGATAAAGCGCTGGGAATCCATCACCTCATCTATCGCCGCCCGAATCTCTTCCCGAATGCTTGCATATTGCGCCTTCAGATCCAACAGTGGCACGTTCATAAGCGATCTCCATGGGATGACATATTGAGAAATTACAGTCCGGCGATGCTTTGCGCAAGGATGACAAAAGTCGCCAATTGTCCGAGAACCGCGGAAGTATCCCGAACGATCTCCCACCAATTCACTTCGGCCTTCTCCGGAATAAAGATGGTATCCCCGGCCTCCACCCTTTCGACCTGGTCCAGTTTCATCCACACGCCGGTTTTTCCCTTGATCACCCGGGCTTTTCCTTGATCGGCATTCCACGAATAGCCTCCCGTTCGATCTATGTAAGCGTTCACCCCTTCCCCAGGCACGAACGGAATCAAGCCGGGATACCGTACTTCTCCGGTTACGTTCACCATCTCCAGTTTTTTCGGAATGACAATGCTGTCTCCATGTTTCAGCAACACGTCCTGCGCCAAATCGCCCTCCACAAACAACCGCTCAAAATCCACGGCCATAACCCCCCGCTTCTCTCTCGACTTGGTCTTGAAATAAGCATACTCCAAACCCCGCATCGCCTCGATGCCCCCTTGCACATTGGCCATACTCCGCAGCCGCTGGAATTCCGGATCAACCGCCTGACGTCCTGCCCATCTCGAAATCTCCGCCTTGGTCAAAAACGCATCCTTCGTAAAACCGCCCGCCTTCTGCACGATCTCAGTCAGCGTGGTCTCTCCCTCCACGATCGGATACGGACCGGCGTACTTCACTTCCCCATAGAGCCAAACGAGCGCTTTGCGATGCCAATCAGGGAGATGTCGGATGATGATTTGATCGCCGCCTTTCAGAAGAAGCTTCCTGTCCATATTTTCCGGATTGGTGCGGTCGAGTTCATTCAGGTTCACTTCAAAATGCTCCCTGGTTACCCCGTCGTCTTTGTAGCGCACCATTTCCACGCCGGTCAGCTGCGCGTTTTCCCGAAGTCCCCCTGCCAGTTCGATCAAATCCAGCAAGCTTTCCCCTTTCCTGAATTCGTAAACCCCTTGGGCCTTTATCGCTCCGAGAATGGTGACCGTCTCTCCCTTCGAGGGCACGTAAATCACATCGCCTGTCTTCAGATACGGATTGGCCTCCAGATCCCCGATGGTTAAGAAACGATCCAGATCCACGACGATCGTCTCTCCATTGCGACGGGAAAGCCGGATGTTTCTCCGGGAACCGATCTCGCGGGATCTCGCCGTCTCCCCAATCCCAGCTGTTTTTACCGGACCAGCCATCACCCGAATCTCCCCGGCCTTCTTAATCATATCGGATACCCGATCTACCGCCCAGGCTTGATACGTCCCTGGAATTTCCACCTCTCCGGTGACGAAAACGCGAAATCTTCGCACATTACTCAACTCGACGGAGACCTCTATTTTATCATAGCGCTTCTTCACGCGTCGAATGATCTCCTTCTTAGCCCTGGCCAACGTCTTTTCAGCCACCTCGATTGGCCCCACGTAAGGCACCAGTAGCTTCCCTTCGGGATTTACCCGGAGCAACTGGCCCTGATCGAGCTGTCCCCAGAGATAAAGCATAAACTCGTCTCCAGGTCCCACCATGTACTTTTCGGGATCAATCCGGCGATCCAAAGCGGTCTTTTCCTCCGGCGCCGAAATGGTGGGCATCTCAGTAGGCTTCTCAGTAACTTCTTTCAATCCCAAAGGACTGATCTCCGGTTTCCGGCTTTGCGCCTCGCTTTGCCTGTACTGACTTTCTCTCAACAGTTCCTGCAGTGTCTGAGGGAATCCGGAAGCGCACATGGTCAACAAAATAAACGCACTTAGCATCAAGCTAAAAGATATTTTTGATTTTTTCAACATCGTCCTGCGTCTCCTTTCCCAGCGGCAACTTCCCGCAAAACTCGATTTCTTTTCTTACGGGACATTACAGCAAGCATTTCCGGCGTTTTATGACGTTCCGTGCAGACTCCTTCAACGGACGCTATCCGAGCACAACGTTTCCAAATATAGCGTAAAACCCGCGGAGTGTCAACCTTTTTTCTCACCGCGGCGCGCATAAACAACCTCCCGCAGGTCAGGCGCAACCTGCGGGAGGGGGGGAGGGTTCAGTGCAGCGTTCCCTATGCATAGGGATAGAAGATAAAAAACAACAGCGACAGCGCACACAGCACCCAGGATCCTGGATGCACTTCTTTGTACCGTCCCGAG
>JAUWMS010000420.1 GCA_030613045.1 Candidatus Latescibacterota bacterium
TATTGATTAGCGTGACGATGAGGTCCTCTCCGGCCCGGTTGACGATGTATTCCACAGGGGGCCCCGTCACCTTCACCGGAGAAAATGTTTCCACCTGATGCGTGATCAGATCCTTGGCGATCTCCAGAAAGATCGTGAAACGCCGCTGACCATCCTCCAGCATTTCATCGCCATCATACGCCTGGAGATAATGCGGCGTGGTGACGATCACCTTACCCTGACCGAAGGAATGTTCGGCGATCAGGACATCTCCATGCTCGTTGGTGGCCGTCACTTCGGTTTGAGGAGAGAGGTGCACTTTTGAATAACGATACGGAGGTTCCTCATGCGTGTTGCCGCAAATCCGGCAGTGTGATTCCGTGCTCGTGCCTTCTTCCCCGGTGAGTTGGACTCCGAGGAAGTCGTAGAGGGTATCGGAGTCCGCTTCCAATTGCCGCACGTTCACGATCAGGTGGCCGCCACACGCCACATATTCTCTGAGCTTGCTGATTAGTTCGCCTTCCAGCTTTAGACGCCCCAGCATCAGAATCACCGGATACTGGCGAAGCACTTCGAGCGAGCAATTTTCCAGCACGACGTCGAAGCAGTCGCCCCACCGCGAATCGGTCAGACACCGGTGTTCGTAGGGACGGTGGTCGTATCCCTGACGCAACCGACGGCGGTATTCCTCGGTCCGGTGCTTCATCGAAAGGGCGAAGAAGCGTCTGCCGAAGGGGTGATAAGCAGGGAACGGAAGTTTCTGCCAATTCGTGGTGCGGCGCGGAAAGGCCTCGTCGAAGAAGTTGCTGATCATGGCGTCGCCTTCCTCGAAGGGCATCGCGCCCCATACCTTGTCCTCTTCGGCCCATACGGGCGTCCACCCGTGCAGGGTTTCGAGCAGCAGCGCCACGGGGGTTAACGTTTCCCCCCGAACCGGATGTTTTCTGAGGCAAAAATCCGCCAGCCGTTTGTGATCCTCCGCAACCGGAGTCTGTTGGAGCGTCTTGCCTTCCCCCGGAGCAAAATGGCTCTCATAAGCCGCCTTTATAAAATTGACGTGAACGCCCGAGAAAAATGCCGCCAGCCTGGCGCGCAGCAGCATGCTGGGCGTGAAGCCGCTCATTTGTTTGAGATTTTTGTCGAATCGGGTGTAGCTTCTTGAGGCATAGTGTTTCCCGTCCCATATTTCCAGGTACATCCCCCAATAGCGGTCGTATTGCTTTGCCGCGCCTCGCATGAACGCGACGCCGATCTGAATCCCCCCCAGGAACACCCGCTCCAGAATGAACATCCTTGAAAAATTCCACCCGAACTGATAATGAGCGTCCATCGGGGCGGTGCTGCCGGAGGAGATGTTGAGCTTATTCAGATCCAGATTTATGCGCTTCGCATAAGGATAGAAAGCCAACTCGCCGGCTTCTTCCAACTCGATTCTGTATTCCTCTCTTTTGGAAAGGACTTTATGTGCTTCAAATCCCATCTGATCGCCGAGCACGAATTGTTTGTAGCTCTCGAATGCCTCCTGCCGCGACGTGAACGGCTCTGCGCCGCCGAACTTCCCACTCCGGACCAGAGCGCCGTGCCAATGATAGCTGCTGAAAGGCTCGTCGCCGATGAACCACCAGACTTTCTCGCCGCCCATAGTCTCCATAAGCTGGAGGATCTGATTGATCCGCATCTCCATATATGGCCCGGCTCTCAGTCCCCTTTCTCGAGCTCGATTGAAGGAGTATGCGTGTACATAGCATTTGACGATCAGATGTCCGCCTGCGCGCTCGATCTCGGCCGGAGTCGGGAGATCCTGCGATCCATGCATCCACGACACCCGAACGGTCATGCCGTTGCCAAAGTCCGGAATGCCCAGCGCCGTGTTGATCTGCCGGACAAGGTCGTCCAGTTCCTGACGATAGGTCAACGGTGAGATTTTGCGAACCTTCCCATCGTAGTTTCGCTCGGAATAATCGATCTGAGCGATGTACTCTTTATCACATCTATCCGCCAGCATTTCGTCATCGAAGAAATTGAACGCGCCGGCCAGGGTGTTCACGTGGAGATACAACGGCTCAGAACGGGTGTTTTTCGATAGATTTTCCATTTGAACGATCTCCTGTACATGCCGCAACTTTTTCGTTTATGATAGGTGGGGTTCGAGGTTTTTAACACTCATTCGTATTCGATTTTCTCTGCGTCTCCGTGGTCGAAGTTCCCCCCGTGCGATTCGCTTACTCCCGCGTTCACGTCGCCTCCGCGAGATACAGCAGTCGTTCCCATTCAGTGCCGGGCATCACGTTGTCGCTTGCGCCGAAGATGAAATCGTTCCGGCCTTCGGTGACTTCTACGAGATGATCCACATACTTCTTGTATTCCCCAATGGGAAACGTGGGATCGAAGATCGTACTCGGCAGCCCGCCCCAGCAGACGATCTCGCCTTTCCAGGCGTCGAAGTAATCCTCTATCCGCTGCGAAACGAGGGGAGTTGTGGCCAGGCAATCCGCGGCGTCGAAGCCGGCTTCCAGGACGTATCCCAACAGCCCGCCCATCTCCGCATCCGCGTGCCACATCGTTTTCTTGCCATGCGCGTGCATCCGCGCGTTGAATTCCTTGAAATAGGGGAGGAAGTACCGTTCAAAGATCGGAGGCGGGGTCATCTGCGTGCTGAAATGGTTGCCGTGAAGGATGAGTTCGGCTTGGGACCGGCATCCGGCAGGCCAGAGATCCCGGCGGTACACCTCCTCGATGCGGTGGATCAGCGCTTCCACTTTGTCCGGGAAGTCCGTCAGGTGGAGAAAGAAGCGCTCGTATCCCGCCCATTGCAGCATAATCAGGTGGGCCGGACAGGAATGAAGGATGAGCACCGGAAGCCCGGCACCCCCCGTTTGGGCGTCGAGGGCCTTGAAGCCCGCCACGTCGAAATCCAGATAAACGTCATCCATCTCCGAAAGCAGCAGATCGTAATCCGTCTCCGTTTCGAGCGGATATTTGACAATGTGGGACGCCGTCACCCCATCCGACCGGCGGGTTCTCCGGGTCAGTGCTCTGCCCCCGAAGAGGTATTCCTCGATGCGCTCGTCGCCTTCTTGGCGCTCCCTGACCTCGGCGCTTTTGAATTTCAATTGGGGATAAGTCCGGTGCCGGGCCGCCCGGAAGAACCCTAAATAATCTTCCACTTCTTCGCGGCTCAATTCGCTGATCTCCTGAGGTAGGGCGTTCTTCGAGACGGCGTCCGCGTGCCACAGCTCCATCCGAACGGATACCGGCGGGCGCTCCACAGGCACTCTGTTTAGAATAGCGAGGATGGCCTCTCTGCGAGTCATAGCGTCACCTCCAAAAGAAACAACCTCCCGCAAGTTCGCAACTTGCGGGAGGTTTACACCAATCACCAGTCACCAATCACCAGTCACCACTCACTCCTCCCCACGCACCGCATCCACCAGCCCCCGCATATCCTCCGGCATCTCCGCGGAAAATTCCACACGCGCTCCGGTCTTCGGAT
>JAUWMS010000473.1 GCA_030613045.1 Candidatus Latescibacterota bacterium
CGAACCAACGATCAGCCCGAAATAGAGCACGATCAGGCCGAGCACCCCGACGAATATCCTGCCCGCCACCATCGGAAGCCTCGGCTCGAGCTGCGTCAGACGCGGCAGAATCAGATACCACAAGGCGGCAATCCCCGCCAAGCCCAACGCCATTCCCATGCTCGCAATCCCCACGAACAAGCCGCACCGCTCATCGAAGCCCTGCTCCTCGAGCCCACCTTCCCAGTCCTGCCACTCATCGCCTAACTTGCGATCTCCAACAGAATGTCGCCCCTGTTCGTGCACAATCGGCTCCCGGTAATTTGAGAAATTGGCTATCCTCAGTACGGTCACAACTAGAGCTTGAGCTTTATAGCGCAGAGCGCCGAATCTACGTTCCCACGCAGAAGCGTGGGAACGAGACCACTCACCATTCACCAACTCACCGCTTGACCGCCGCAATGGACGTGACCAGCTTGCGCGCCTTCTCCCGGATGATCTCGAACTTCCCCTCAGCCATCGCCTGCTTATCTATCAACTTCCCTCCGATACCCACCGCGATGGCGCCCGCCTCGATGAACTCCGCCGCATTCTCCACGGACACACCGCCCGTGGGCAACAATGCAATCTGGGGCAGAGGACCTTTGATGGCCTTGAGGTATTCGGGGCCGCCTATGCTTCCCGGAAATACTTTGACCACATCCGCACCGGCCTCCCACGCGGCCAAAATCTCCGTGGGGGTGAAGGCACCCGGCATAACGACCTTATCGTAGCGCTGACACATTCTGATGACGTCGAAATTCGTAGTGGGCGCGACCACGAACTCCGCTCCAGCCAGAATCGCGGCACGCGCGGTCTCCGGGTCCAGCACCGTGCCCACGCCCAACGCGATATCCTCCGGCACGGTTTTCGACAACTCCGCAATCACCTCGATGGCATGCGGGGTGCTCATCGTAATCTCGATGCACTTCACGCCGCCGTCCTTCAGCGCATCAAATACGGGCATCACCTTAGCCGGATCGGGTATTCGAAGCACCGCCACCGCGCCGGTATCGGCGACCAGCTGAAGCATTTCCTGTTTCGTTCGCATCTTTCAATCCTCCTGTCTTTCTGGTGAGTGGTGAGTGGTGATTAGTGGGCGCGGCTTATAGCACGCTGCCCCCTAACCCCTGATCCCTGACCCCTGATCTGTGCTACAACGGATTCGGACGATAGATCAGATGAAGCAGATTCCCCTCCGGATCCGTGAAGAATACAAGCTTTACGCCCCCGCTCGCTTCTTTGGGAGCGGCTATAAATGACACGCCCTTGGCCTTCAGATCCGCATAAGCCGCATCGAAGTCGTCCACCGTGATCGCGAGATGACGCAGCCCGGCGTCTTTCTCGTCATGCACAACTCGAGGCGCGTCGTTCGCCGGAATGATCTCGATCATGCTGCCTCCGGCCCCACGGACGAAGTAAGTCGCCGGGGTCCTGGCGTTTTTGTACGCCACCGTGAACTCCAGCGCATCGCAGTACCACTCCGACAGCGCATCCGTGTCCTTCGCACAAATCGTTACGTGCTCGATCCCTTTGAACATAAAACCCTCCTTCCCAAAATCGTTGATTGAAAATCAAACTGTGATCTTTCATGTCCGCGTGGAAACGCCGGAAAGGTACACCCTTCTCCGGAAAAAGTCAACGCCTTTTCGAGCGGGATTCCTCCGAATAGAGTTTTGGGCGACTCAGTTCCCTATCCTGCATGATTTACAGAGCAGGAATTTCACGCTCGGACTCGGCTCTTGGAAAGCCTTCTCGAAAACGGAGATAGAGAGCCTCCGCGCCCCTACCTCCGCTCGATCCGCTCCATCCCGCCCATATAAGGCCGGAGCACCTCAGGCACGACGATGCCGCCGTCGGCCTGCTGATAGTTCTCCATAATGGGAATCAGGATGCGCGGAGACGCGATGGCCGTGTTGTTCAACGTGTGGGCGAAATGAACCTGACCCTCCCTGTCCCGATAGCGCAGCTTGAGGCGGCGCGCCTGAAAATCGTGGAACCGGGAGCAGGAGTGCGTTTCCCCATAGTTGTTTCGACCGGGCATCCAGGTCTCGATGTCGTATTTCTTGATCTGCGCCTGACCCAGATCGCCGCCGCATACGTTGACCACACGATAAGGGAGCTTTAACGCCTGCACGATCTCCTCCGCATTTTGCAGAATAAATTCGTGTTCGCGGATGGACGTCGCCTCATCGTTGCGGCAGACCACTACCTGCTCCACCTTCTGGAACTGGTGAATGCGGTACAGCCCCCGTGTATCCTTGCCGTAGGTTCCGGCCTCCCGCCGGAAACAGGTGGAAAAGCCCGCATAGTGCTTGGGGAGTTCGTCCTCGCTGAGGATTTCATCGTAATGGTACGCGGTGACCGGCACCTCCGCGGTCCCGATCAGGTTCAGTTCGTCCCGCTCGATGCGGTACGCCTGATCCGCGCCCATCGGAAACCACGCGGTCCCGATCATCGCCAGATCCTTCACCAACTGCGGCGCGGTCATCGGGACAAAGCCCTTCGCGATTAAGCGATCCAACGTAAAGCGGCAGACCGCCCACTCCAACAGCACCGCCTCGTTCTTCAGAAAATAGGAGCGCGAACCGGCCAGTTTGACGCCGCGGGGAATATCAATCAGATCCAACTCCTCACCGAGTTGCACGTGATCCTTCGGCTCAAAATCGAAGCAGGGAAGCTCTCCCCAGCGCCGGATCTCCACATTCTCCTCGTCGGTCTCCCCGTCGGGCACGTCGTCAGCCGGGGGATTGGGCACCAGAAGCATCAGATCGTCGTAGTGCTTCTCCACCTCCCGCTGCTCCCCTTCCAACGTCTTGATCGCCGCGGATACCTCCCGCATCTCCCTGATAGCTTCCTGCTTCTCCTCTCCCTTAAGCTGCGCGATCTGCTTGGAAGCCCGATTGCTTTGCGCCCGGAGCGCATCGCCTTTTTGGGTCAACGTCCGCCGCTGCTCGTCCAAACGCAACAACGCGTCCAGGTCAAACGCCATCTTTTTCTTTTTCGCTCCAGCTCGCACCAGATCGGGGTGCTCCCGGATAAATCGAATGTCT
>JAUWMS010000471.1 GCA_030613045.1 Candidatus Latescibacterota bacterium
TGCTCTCTGAATTTTTGACGGGCTTGAACTATCACGTCCTGCTGGCCGAAAGCGGAGAGCAAGCGCTGGGGTGCCTTGAACCCGGGCCGGTGCACTTGGCCCTGGTGGATCTGAAACTTCCCGGGATGGATGGGGTCGAGACCGTGAAGGCGATCAAGGAGAAGGATCCGAATGTGCTGATCATCATGATGACCGGGTACCCGAGCACCGAGTCGGCGGTGCGTGCGCTTCGGTATCATGTGTACGATTACCTGATCAAGCCCTTCGAGTTGGCAGGATTGGAGCCTATGATTCGGCACGCGCTGGAGCAGCAGCAACTTCAGATGGTGGACAGCGATCTGCGGAAAAAAATCTCCGACATGAACCGGCGCCTGCAGATGCGAATCGAAGAACTCAGCTTTATTCGAAAGATCAGCGCGGACATCGAGAGCAAGACGGAATTGGATGAAATTTTACGAACCGTCCTGACGGGACTCACCGCCGGAGAGGCGTTGGGATTCAACAGGGCGTTTTTGTTTTTGATGAACGAGGACCGGGATGCGCTCGAGGGGGTTATGGCCGTGGGCCCGGAAGACATAGAGGAGGCGCATCGGGTCTGGAGCGAACTGGCCGAACGCCGTCTGTCCCTCAGAGAGATCATGCATCCGCGAAAGGAAGGGGAAGGAGATCGGATATTAACCGACCTGATCCGGAAACGGAAGATCCGGATGGACGGGGAAAGTACGCTGACCCGCGCCGTCAAAGGTCGGACAGTACTCAACATCACGGAAACGAAAGTCCGGGAGTTCGGTGAAACGTTCCCGATCGAGATGGAGGCCGACCGGTTTGTAGCCGTGCCCCTTCTCGTAAAAGAGGGCCCGGTGGGCGTGTTGGTGGCGGACAATCTTTTTACCCGTCGGGAGATCACCGAACAGGATGTGCAGATATTGGTGACGTTTGCCAATCAGGCGAGCGTGGCCATCGAAAACGCGCGGCTTTCCATCCGGCTGGAGGAGAAGGTTCGGGAGTTGGCGCATGCACATCAGGAACTGCAGGAGAATCAGGCGCGTCTGTTGAGTGCGGAACGTTTGGCGGCCGTGGGAGAAATGGCGGCCCGAATTATCCACGAGATCAAAACCCCTTTGATTTCCATTGGTGGATTTGCCCGGCTGATCCGGAAAACACTTCCGACGGACGATCCCAACCTCCTCTCTTATCTGACGATCATTTCGGAGGAAGTCAGCCGGTTGGAGCGGGTTATCGAAAATTTATTGGTCCTGGCCAAACCGGGTCACCCAAATGCACGACCGGATGACCTCAACGAAGTGGTGGAAAAAGCACTGCTTTTGGTGGGCGAGCATGCCGAAGAAGCCCATATCGAGGTCCATACGAGTCTGGACTCCGATATGCTCCCACTCGAATTCGACCGAAATCAACTCCGTCAGGTTCTCCTCAATCTCCTCCAGAACGCCATCCATGCCATGCCCGATGGAGGAAGCCTCCGGGTGACTACGCAGCAAAAGAAGGCCTTTGTCCAGATCGTTGTGCAGGACAGCGGGATGGGCATACCGGACGAGCACATAAACAAACTGTTTATCCCTTTTTTCACCACCAAACCGAACGGCGCCGGATTGGGTTTATCCATCGCGCACAAGATTTTGGAGAATCACAACGGCTTCATCGAAGTGACCAGCGAGGTCGGCGGGGGCACGACCTTTGTGGTGAATCTTCCCTTGAAACAGCCTCCCAAATAAAACGCATGAGCCCAATTAGGCGCGTGGCGACACGATTTCAATGGCCGATTTTTTCAATCCGAAATCCGAAATCCGAAATTCGAGGTTCCCCGAAGGGACGATGTGGTTCTTCTCTATAACCTTCTATGGCTGCTGGCATTCGTGATTGCTTCTCCTGTCCTCCTTGTCGCCGTTTTGCTGAATTGGAAGGGCATTCGACCGCGGTTGGGCTGGGGGTCGGTGCAGCCCACTTCGGAGCATCCCATCTGGGTGCACGCGGCGTCTATGGGGGAGGTGCAGGCGGCGGCGGCGATTCTCAGTCGGCTGAAGCGTCTCCGGCCCGATCTTCCGATCGTGATCTCGACCACTTCCCTCACGGGCTATCGGCGTGCAAAGCATCTCCTCGGCGATGTGGCACAGCAGGTCTTCATCGCTCCGCTGGATTTTTCGCCCATCACGCACAAAATTTTGCGCCGACTGGCTCCGCAGGCTCTCCTGTTGGTGGAGACGGAGATCTGGCCGAACCTGATTCGACAGGCAGACCGGGCCGGATGCCGTATCGCCCTAGTGAACGGAAAGCTTTCTCTAAAAAAGTTCCCCCGCTACCTGCGCATTCGAAGGCTGATCGCCGGGTCGGTGCGCCGCATCGAACTGATCTGCACCCAGTCGGAGGACGACAGACGCCGCTTTCTCGCGCTGGAGGCCCGTCCCGGGGCGCTTTACGTCACGGGCAACGTAAAGGTGGATGCTTCGGGGGCGCCGATGGAGAAAAAAGCGGTTCGTCGGGCCCTGAAGCTCCCGGACAGATGTGGCGTCCTGGTGGGGGGCAGCACCCACGAGGGCGAAGAGGAGGCGTTGATAGAGAGCTTTTGCGTGCTTCGCCGATTCCGAAAATCGCTGAAGTTGATCTTAGTTCCTCGCTACGTAAAACGAGTCGAAGCGGTGGCCTCGTTGGCCCGAAGCCGGGGCCTCTCTATTGTCCGTAAAAGTGCGCTGGAGGATCAGGATGCCCCTTCCTACGATGTTCTGATCGTGGATACGATGGGTGAATTGGGATGGATCTACGGCGCGGGCGACGTGGCGTTCGTGGGCGGGAGTCTCGTTCCGGTGGGAGGCCATAACCCCTTCGAGCCCCTGCGTGCCGGAGTGCCCGTGGTATTCGGACCGAATATGAACCAGGAGGGAGCCGGATCGCTGCTGAAGCATGGAGCCGCTTTTCAGGTAAAAGACATGGAGGATCTGACAAGGCGCCTGAGGAAGCTG
This sequence comes from Candidatus Latescibacterota bacterium, assembly GCA_030613045.1. Classification (GTDB taxonomy): domain Bacteria; phylum Latescibacterota; class 4484-107; order 4484-107; family 4484-107; genus 4484-107. Next base: position 2,976 of record JAUWMS010000471.1, read on the forward strand.
TTGGACTCCCCCCAACGACGAAGGATGATGGTGGCTTCCGGAAAAGCCCTGATGCGGGAGCGGGAAAAAAGCGCGGAGCAAACCGCCGCCTTGTTGATCGAAAAGGG
>JAUWMS010000122.1 GCA_030613045.1 Candidatus Latescibacterota bacterium
AGAAGTTGGGGCGGCTGCTGCGAGACAGTAGATGGGAGGTCACCGTTACGCTCGGAATGCGGAACGAAACCACAGAGGTGGTTCTGATCGAACCCGGGGATACGTCCCACAGGAACTATGGAATCGCCCTGGACATCGGCACCACCACTGTAGTAGCGGATCTGGTGGATCTGAATACCCGTAAGACGTTGGGCGTGAAGGCCACGCATAACCGACAGGCCAGCTATGGGGAGGACGTGATCACCCGCATTATCTATGCGGAGAAGGGGGATGGACTGGAGCGGCTGCACCACGCCGTAGTGGACACGGTGAACGAGTTGATCGCTGCCCTCATCACTGAGCACGGGCTCAACCTGAACGATGTGACCGCTGTGACGTGTGCGGGGAACATGACCATGCCCCATCTGTTGCTCCGGGTGGATCCGTTTTTTATCCGGCGGGAACCCTATGTGCCCACCGCCAATTTTATCCCGGTGATCCGGGCGGCGGAGGCGGGGATCAAAATCAACCCGCGTGGTCTGCTCGCCTGTCTTCCGGGCGTATCATCTTATGTGGGAGGGGATATCACGGCAGGGGTCCTGGCCAGCGGCCTGGACGAGGGCGAAGGGCTTTATATGCTGATTGATATCGGCACAAACGGCGAGATTGTCCTGGGCAACCGGGAATGGCTGGTGTGCTGTTCGGCTTCAGCCGGACCGGCTTTTTTTGGGGGGGGGGGCGGAATGCACTCCGGGGTGCGGGCCATGCCCGGGGCCATTAAGAGAATAGAGATTGATCCTGAAACCTATGAAGTGCGCTATGCTACGATTGGAGAGGGCAGACCCATCGGGATCTGTGGCTCTGGGTATATAGATACCTTGGCAGAGTTGTTCAAGACCGGAAGCATAGAGCGGTCGGGCAAAATCCGAACAACACTCCCGAGTTCGCTTAAGGAAATGAGAATAAAAGCGATAGACGGAGGGATGGCTTTTGCCCTCGCTACGGAAGAGGAGAGCGCGACGGGCAAGGATGTGCTCATCACAGAGGTGGATATCACGAATTTGATCCGCTCAAAAGGAGCGATTTACACCGCCAGCAAAGTTCTGGTGGACCGCATGGGCATGAAGCTGACGGATCTCGATAAATTCTACATCGGAGGGGGCTTTGGCAATTATCTAGACATCGAGAAGGCGATCTGGATCGGCCTCCTTCCGGACCTTCCGGAGGAGCGATTCGAGTTCATTGGCAATAGCTCGCTGACCGGGGCGCGGATGGCACTGCTCTCCCACGACGCCTTGACGAAGGCGCGGGAGATTGCGGAGAAAATGACATACATTGAGCTATCGGTAGAGCCTTCGTATATGGAGGAATACGTAGGCTCTCTATTTTTACCCCATACCGACATAGATCTGTTTCCAACCGTAAAACAAGCATTGAGGGTATAACATGTCTTATACGATTGCCGTGGCCGGCAAAGGGGGCTCCGGGAAGACCACTTTGGCGGCTCTAACGCTGTACCATCTGCTCAAGGCTGGGAGGACTCCTGTCCTTGCGGTGGATGCGGACCCCAACGCCACTGTGGACGGGGCCACGAATTATCTTCCTTATCGTGACAGGGTGTCTTCGCTACAGGAGGGGCGGGAACAGGTCGGAGAAGGTGCTTCTATTCTTGGAGTCGAATTCGAGGTCTATTGTGGAGGGGACTTCGGAGGATCGGGAGCCGTTTGAGTGCGGGTCGGACGGAGCGAATTTTGCGTGTCTGGACAAAACGTGAAGGCCGCCTCAGCCCCACCGACGTTGCTCAGGAGGTAGTCGGTAACCCGATCCTCGACAACCCGCAGAAACCAAGCCGATTGCCTGGCAGATGCTCGTCTTGCCCGAGCCATTCGGTCCGATGAGGACGTTGATGCCGGGGGAGAATTCGGCAGAGAATTTGCGGAGCGATTTGAATCCATCAACCTGCAAACTCCGTATCATTTTATATGCCTCCGTTTAGGAGTGCGAACATAGAACTATACGGCCTAAATGCCGTTTTATACTACGGAAACACAGTTTTTTCTGTTGCAATCATCGAATAAATACAGTGTGTTAGCCAACCCCGGGTGAAATATCGAAAATGATAAATACGGAAAGGAGTTCGACCTATGAAACTTTTCAGTAAAGTCCGTGCTGCAACTCGATTACTCGATATGTATGAGCAAACCTGTGGTGCGTCAGCATACAACCCCATCGCCTCGCTCCACACCGTAAACTACACTGGTTAACCTACGGCCGCAGACCGTTCATATCGCTGCGGATCGAATTCAAAGCCCAGGATCTGATCGCGATCCTGCAAGCGATCCACGGACTTTTCGCTGAACCCTGCCGGCAAAAAATTCAACTTCTCAATGCCGATAATTTCCCCGGCTTTATTCTTTACCAGCCCCAATTCTTCGTCCGCTTCTTCAGTGATATATTCATCCCGAGGATCTCCGAACCAGATATGCAGCGTATTACCCAAGGGGTCATAGTAAACCTTCATCTTCTCCATATAGGATCACCTCGCTTCATTCGATCAGTGGAATATGCTGTAATCACAAAGCCATCCCCGTTAAGATGCCTGGCAACTACACAAAGATAGCGATCTTTGTAGTGTGCGTAATAGAGATAAACATCCGGGTCCGTTCTACTTCCTCTAATCTCTATGGGATCGGCAAGCACCCGTTTAACCTCCTTTTCCTCACCTTCAAGGATTTGGTGCTTCACTGTCGTGATCACATGCCAGTATTCCTCACTGATCCTGATTCTTCGGTCCAATTTGGAAATAACTTCGAAGTAGAGGTCCATTCACGTTTACCCCAAATCAGCATACAATCCCATCGCCTCGCTCCACGCCGTAATCTGCCGAACCCGCTCCCTCCGATTTTTAGCTATTTGTGAATGCTTGTTGCGTTTCCCCCTCCTATCGTGCCGCTAAAAGCGAGGTCAGAAACACATCGGGCGTCATGATCGGAATTCCTCGAAATGGGCTGAGCTCCAACAAATGTTCGTCCCCGCTGACGATACACGCAGCACGCCCACAAGTCGCAAGTTCCAAAAACTTGTCGTCCTTCGGATCCCGGCAGATATGGAGGCGCTCGGTAATTTCCACGAGCGTCGCCTCCCGAAGCAGGGCATCCAAAAAATGCTCCCGCTCCTCCCGGAGTAAGTAGCGATCGAATTTCTCCCGGCTCAACACCTCGTTCAGTTCTTTCACAACTGGCAGAGAAAGCAGAATCTCGCCTCAATCCAGCGCCGCGTAAAACGCCCGCCCGGGTTTTGATCGCTCGAACAGCAGTGCGCTAATAAGCACATTTGTGTCGAAAACGTATCGCCGGCTACGCTTCATCGAGAATCGCCCTCAAAACCTCCGGAGTCAGCCCCCGCTGCTGCGCTTTCCGGCTGATCCGGGTCATAGTTTGCTTCAACGAGCTGTTCGCTCGAATCGCCTCGCTGAGACGGATACTGAGCAGAATTTCTAACTTTTGCCGCTCCTCCGTAGAAACAGACTGGAAAGCACGCGCGGCCTCAGCGTCCACTCGAATAGGGATGCACTCGGTTTCCATTATGTGCTCCTTGTTCTGAATTTTCCGACCGATCTACTTCCAGGGGCAGGGTTTGCAGTCAGGTGCGATAGCGGCGTCACCGGCGATGCCACGCCACTAACCGACTTCTTATAGCTCAGCATACAACCCCATCGCTTCGCTCCATGCCGTAATCTGCTTCACCCGCTCCTCCTCATCTTCAGCCAGTCTCAACGGCCTCCCCCGCGCATCCATCGCAATGCCCACCACGCCACCTGTGAGTTTGGTCCGAACGGTCTTGCCCTTGCCCTCTCCGAGGTTAAAGCCCTTGGCAGGCGTGGCTTCGAGCGCGGCTTCCTGTCCCACGTCGAGGGGATAGCGCTTCACTTCTCCGAAGGCAAGCGATTCGTGCACCGTTCGACCGTCGGGGAAGGTAAGCGTATATTCGACACACGGATCTCCGGGCTTGGTCGTTCCGATGGGAGCTACGCACGTACCGAGATAGACCATACAATCCTTCGAAAATACCTCCGTCGCGGCCTGCTCGTTCACCGTGGAAAGCACACCGAGATGGGGCATCATAAAAATACTGTCCACCGCAATCTTGGTTATGCCGAGCGGCTGATAGGCATCCATCATCATCATCATCGCCTGATGGCGTCGGGGCGCGTGAGAGAGAATGCCGCCGCTGCCCACGATCAGATCGCACCGTTGCATATCCACGAGGCTCTGGCCGGTCGCCTTCTGATCGAATACGTCGGAGATGGAGCGCTCCTGCTGAATCCCCTTCAATCCCACGGCCAGCGCCCGATGTTGCTCGAACGCCAACCGGAGCGCCTCGCGGGCCACGGCCTGCTCGATCTTCAGTTCCTCCAGACTCTGAGGGATCGTGGTGGGACGAATCATCTTGTTTTTCACCCGGTTCCGAAGCTCCTCCTCCTCGATCTCAAATGGCATCCAGCGGACGATGTGGTCCAATCCCGCCTCCGCCAACACGTTGGAGATGGAATAGCTCATCCCGAGATTGGCGGAGACAGTGCGGTTGAATATCCCGTCGAACACCGAGAACGTATCCGTGGTCGCGCCTCCGATATCCACGCCGATCACGTTGATGCCTTCCTTTTTGGCAATGGTCTCCATGATGTTCCCGACGGCCGCGGGCGTGGGCATAATCGGCGCGCCGGTCCAGTTCATCAGCTTCTTGTATCCGGGCGCCTGAGCCATCACGTGCTCCAAAAAAAGATCGTGGATCTTATGACGCGCGGGCATCAGATTCTCCCGTTCCAACACGGGACGGATGTTCTCCGAGACGGACAGCGCGGTTTTCTCTCCCAAAATCTCCTCAATACGCTCCTGCGCGTTCTTGTTCCCCGCATAGATGATCGGCAATTGATAGCCGATGCCGAGCCTGGGCCGGGGATCCGCTGCGGAGATATACTCGGCCATCTCCACCACGTGCGTGATCGTGCCGCCGTCGGTGCCGCCGGAGAGGAGGATCATATCGGGCCGGAGCTGGCGGATGCGCTCGATCTTTTCGTGCCCCAACCGGCCGTCGTTGGAGGCTAACACGTCCATCACAATCGCGCCGGCTCCGAGTGCGCATCGCTCCGCACTCTCCGCGGTCATGGTCTTCACGGCTCCGGCCACCATCATCTGGAGTCCGCCTCCCGCGCTGCTCGTGGAGACGTAGATGTCCACGCCCACGTCGTCTTTCGTCGGAGTGATGATGCGCTCTCCGTCCAGAATTGTGCGCCCGGAAAGCTCCTCCACCTCCTGAATCGCATTGAGCACGCCCTTTGTCACATCCTCGAACGGCGCCTCCACCGTGGTGGGCGCTTCTCCCCGGAACGTTTGCCGATACCCGTCGTCCTTCCGCTCGATCAGAATGGCCTTGGTCGTCGTGCTTCCACAGTCCGTGGCGATGATGATGTTGAGATCGTCCGATTTCATCTGTGCACGTTCCTCTTTGAAAAATGTCAAATGACAAAATCCATGTGAAAGTGAGAAAGCGAGAAAGTGGGGTCACCCCGTCACACCGTCACACTTTCTCACTTTTTTGTCTTGCCTTTCTTCGATCCGTTCTATGAAAAGCGCTATGCTTTCTCTTCGTTCCAAAATTTGGGCCAACCGTTCGTATTCCAGCGGGGAAAAAAAAGAAGCTATGATGGGTTGAAGGAAAACCATCACCTGATTTCCAAGGAAGCTCATGGGCAGAAGGGATTCCAAAAACAGTACCGCCGGAGCCGCCATGCGTTTCTTCACCACGAAGTCCGCGGCTTTGTCCACAAGGGCCAGTTCCTCCTCCGAGAAAGGCTCCTTCCCGGAGGGTACCGCGAAGGCATGCGCGAAGGTGCTTTTGAGGTTTTTCCAGAGGGGGGTCAAAGGTTCTCCATAAACTCGTCAGAGGATACACCGGCCTGCTTCAAAATGCCGCGCAAGGAAATTCCTCCAGGTAGAGTTCCGTCGCTTCTCTCAGGTTGGCAAGGGCCTCTTCAATGGTGGCTCCCTGGCTGACTGTCCCGACTTCCGGGCATTCTGCAACGCAGATATCGTGTTCCTTGTGCATAACCGCGGTAAAGGTATGCGTGACCATTTCAACGTCTCAAGATTGTGGCGTGACAGCAAAAATCACAATACTTGCCCATTCTTCGAAAAAGCGCGTTACAAATCCGAACGATAAACAACCTCGCCGGTTTTCAATATCTCCTCCAAAAATCCGCTTATATCCTTTCCCCGCTCCAACAAAACGGGCTCTATCCTTAAATCGATATCGCGACTTAATCTGAAAAGACGCGCTCCAGACATCAGATAATCATCCTCCACTGAGTCCAGAATAACCGCCACGTCAATATCGCTGTCTTTTCTCGCTGTTTCTCTTGCATAGGAGCCATACAAAATAATCTCTTTGACAGGAAAATTTTGTCTGACTACTTCAGCATAATCTCTCACAAGTTCTACAGCTTGTTTTTTGTCCACCGGAATAGCTCCTCTGTTCTTTTCAAGATATCTTCACATTTTTCTCTGTTAAGCGTTTTTAGTATTCTTTCCTTGTAAGTGGGATACCTGGACTGAATATTCAACGGCCCCAACAATTCGATAAAAGTTATCTGATCTTCATCCATAATTTCAAATAGTCCGCTTTGCTGGGCTAAGTATCTTAAATTATGCGTGTAAGGAGGGTTGTCTTTTTTTGCAAACACATAAAATCCTTTGAAGCTTTTCTCTATAACCTGATGGCACATAAACCCGACGTACAAGAATCTCCCGCTTTTCAACATAGCCCTTGCCGTTTCCAGATCGTATTGAGCGATATCCATCCAGTACTCGATCTTTTTTTTCACGTCAGAAGTCACGCCGGTAACCTCACCTTCGTGTTTTCGAGATTTTTCCCATCTTAAACCAACATCGGACGAATCTCACACCCCATACTTCCCCTCCCTCTGCCCATCGAACGCCTCGATCTCCGCCCGCTTCGCCTCATAGCCCTCCCGTCCCATCAGCGCATACGTCGCCTGCTTTCCCGCCTCCACTCCGGGCTGATCCAACGGATTGATGCCATACAATCCGCCCGAAAAAACCGTCAGCACTTCCAGCATATAGAGAAGCTGTCCGACGGTGAAGGGATTGACCTCCGGCAATGTGATGGTAATGTTTGGGCGCCCGGCCTGGGTCAGCGCAAACTCGGTGGCCATCCGCTCCGCCTGAATGAG
>JAUWMS010000038.1 GCA_030613045.1 Candidatus Latescibacterota bacterium
GAAGTCCTGCGACGGACGCCGCAGTTGGCAATCTCCAAAGTGCATCTGGAAGGGCTATACGGGCGCGCTCAACTCCGTGATCCAACTCCGAAGCGGGCGGATTCTGCTTCCCTTCGCGCGCTATGCGAATCGGACGTGGGGGAATCGCGGCGAGGGACTCGATGCCTACACCTTTATGGGGGAGCACGACTGCACGCTGGTCTATTCCGACGATGCGGGAGCGTCCTGGCAAGATTCACCGGCCGCGCTCAGGGTGCCGACTCCGCATATAAGGGCATTCGGCGCGATTGAGCCGGCGGTCCTCGAATTGAAGGACGGCCGGGTCTGGATGGTGATGCGCACTCAGCTCGGCCGTCTGTACGAGTCCTTTTCCGAAGACGGGATCGTCTGGTCCGGGCCTCAGCCGACCTCCTTGCTGTCGTCGGACTCCCCGGTGGGCTTGGTGCGCCTGTTGGATGGGCGGATCGTTCTGTTGTGGAATAACTGTCTTCGATACCCCTACGCCGTCGGGGGCAGGCACGTGCTCCACGCGGCCCTGTCCGTAGATGACGGGCGTTCGTTTTGGGGTGTTCGTGAGGTGGTTCGCGATCCCCGCCGCGATGAACCGCCTCCGCCGAGTGGCGATCATGGGACCGCGTATCCCTTCCCCGCGCTGACGAAAAATGGGCAGGTTATTTTCACCACGGGACAGGGCAAAGGCCGGATCGCCGTGGTGCGCTTCGATCCCGAATGGTTGAATGAGACGCGCCAGAAGGAAGATTTCTCGGCCGGTCTGGATGCATGGTCCACGTTTGCGACGCGGGGGGTCGAACTGATTCCTCATCCCGAAGAGGAAAACTCGAACGTTCTTTGGATTCGCAAGCCCCACGAGCATTGGCCCGCCGCGGCTGTCTGGAATTTTCCCCTCGGTGCGCGGGGACGTCTCCGACTGCGCTTGCTGTGCCGCTCCGGTTTTTCCGGTGTGCACATAGGGCTTACCGACCACTTCTCAACGCCCTTTGATCGGGAAGCTGTTTTCTACAATTTGTTCAACTTTGCGATAAGCGCTGACTGCGAATTGCCGAATGGGAGCAAACTGGCGGCGGATCGCTGGCATATCCTGCAATTTGACTGGGACTGCAAACAACGTGCGTGCCGCGTAAGGTTGGATGAGCAAGAGGCTCTTGTCTTGCCGCAATTGAGAGAAAGTTCCGGAGTCTGCTACCTCCGGCTGTGCGCTACGGCGGAAGAGACGGACGAAGCGGGATTTCTTATAGACTTCGTGGAATGTGAGGTGGGGAACCGAAGCGCCTCGATGAGATAAGGTATCCGCACTTCGTAGGACAAGATTCAGAGCGAACAGCACCTCTTTGGATTGGACTTAATGCTCCTTGTCAGAAATTCAGATACCCTTCAATTCCTGTGCAACGCCGAGCTAAAGCTGGCCCTTGGAAAATCATGAACTCTCTGAAGGGACTGCTCTCCAGCCTCTTTAGAGGCTTTTTGTCTTTGCCAGTGCCGAGTTTACTCCGGCTTTTCAGGACAAGCAAAGTTTTTTGACAAGGAGCACTCAACCATGACCACAGAGTATATTGTTACAGTAACCGGTGATATTCCAGCCGACCAATTGGGAATGACGTCTGCCCACGAGCACCTGGTTTGCGACATTTCCGTCAGCTCAGGTAAGAAAGACCACCCCCTCAGCGACGTCTCCCTGATCGCCCTGGAATTGGGATATTTTCGTGAGGCTGGCGGACAATCCATTATTGAGTTAACGCCATCGGACTTAGGCCGTGATCCCGTCAAGCTGAAAGCCATCAGCGAAGACAGCGGCGTACAAATAGTAAGTGGCATCGCTTTTTATGACCAGAAAACCTGTTCTGACTGGGTACGCCAGGCCACTGTTGATCAGATCGCCGACTACTTCGTGCGCGGGATCGAAGAAGGAACGGGCGGTATTCGAGCGGGATTGATTGGTGAGCTGGCAAGTCACAATGAATCGCAACCCAATGCTTCCAAGTATAAGCTACAGGCGTTCGAGACCCTTGTTTTCCAGGCCGCCGCCAGAGCACAACGGCGCACGGGCGTTGCGATCTCAACCCATGCCTGTCTGGGCCGGGCCGGCCATGCTCAATTAGAGGTCCTCGAGCAAGCCGGCGCCGATATCGAAAAAGTGGTCATTGGTCACTGCGATACGCACTGGCACGAAGATCCGGAAAAAGACATGGGATACTATCTCCCTATTTTGGAACGTGGGGCAACCTGCGGGTTTGACCTGATCGGGTGGAAAGAATGGATGCCTGGCGAGATTCGGGCCGAGCGGATAGCGGCTCTGATCGAACTTGGATACGAAAGGCAATTGCTATTGGGAACCGATACCTGCCGTCTTTCTCAGCTTCATGAGAATGGGGGACGGGGATTCGACTTTCTCTGGACGTCCTTTCTACCTCGCCTTCGTGAACTGGGTGTCGTCCCTTCTCAGATACAGTCTATGTTGGTTGAAGCACCACGAACGTTGTTAGCAAGGGCAAAGAAACTGTAGAACAGACACCGAACAAGTGGCTGCAGAACGACGCCATAAACCGCGCACCTCTGCCGCACCGTTAGCCGGTGCCCAGAACGCTGAATCGCGATATCCACTTAATACGAAAGCAAGAAGATGGAGGATACGGTATTCTATGGATGACTTACTGCTTCGAGCTGAGAAACGCCAAGAACGAGCACTGAGCGTGATCGAAAGGCTTGGACTCTCAGAGAGATGGTCATGCTATGGGAGTCCAGTTCTTGGAGGTGCAATTAGATACGGGCTGATGGTTGCGTTAGATATTGATATGGAGATCTATTCTGACGACCCAAAGATTGAGTATGGGTTTGAGCTGATGTCGGAAGTGGCACGTTTACCAGGTGTCTGGAAAGTTCGTTTTTCGAATAAACTGGAAGGCCCAGATCAAGGTCTGTATTGGCAGATTCGCTATCGTGACGAGGAAGGGGAGGTGTGGAAAGTAGACAATTGGTTAGTGAGTCACGATCATCCTCACGCTCACTGGGGGGAGAAATTTGCGGATGCGATGCAGAGGGCGCTCACAAATGAGACGAGGCGTGCGATTCTTGAAATCAAAGAATCTTTGCTGGGCGAAGCTGGGGTACGAGGGATCGATATATACAGGGCAGTGTTAGAAGGTGGTGTTCGGCGGCTGGATGAGTTCAAAGATTGGCTTGCGGAGCACGAACCATCTGGCATCATTCTGTGGCTGCCGTCAGCCTAATCTGATTGTGAAAGTCGTGTGGGAGGCCGCCCAACAAGCGCATGCGCCCAACCACTCTAATTGCGCGCCGAATTCGATGTCGGTTTCGTTATTGTGGCGCGTCTTGCACAGAGAAGCCCGCTGCAAACCCGCGTGGCGGGTAATGCGCGAGCCGTTAGCCTGAAATGCACAAGAGCATTTTTGATTTAAGGAGCTTGAAGACATGAATGTAAACATCCTCGATGACGTGGCGGTTTCGCCCAATTTGGACGAAGACGCTCAAAATGATGTCTGCGTTTATCCGCTTCCGTGCCGGCTCAATAATGGCGACCTGCTGTGCGTTTATCGCCGTGGTAAAGAAAAACATTCCCTCGATGGAATCCTCATCGCTCAACGGTCCACGGATGGCGGAGCCACCTGGTCTGAGCAAATCATTATCCATGATGGTACGCACAAGAAGCTTCCCGAGTCCGTGCTCACCGGCGCCCTTTGCCAGGTCGCCGATGGAACGATCCTGGCGATGTTCACGGCGGTTGATGCAAAGAAGCCGGATGTCTACATTTTCAGTGAGGAGGGAAGGAAACTCCGCCAACAGCTTTGCGTTGTCAGAAGTAAAGATGGAGGAAAAACCTGGCCCATCCTTGAGACCCATAAGCTTGTTGGAGCGCCGCGAAACGTTTACATTGGGAGCAGGCCGTTTCTTTTGCCCAACGGGGATTTGTTTGTCCCGGTGGAAGCAACCGGGGAGCACGGCCAACAAATTATTCTCGCCACCATTTCATCCGATGGAGGCCAGACATTCCAGCCCGTGATCACTTGCGCCGAAGATAAAGAGGGTACATTCAGTTATGGAGATCCCAGATGTACACTGCTTCCCGACGGGCGCATCGTCATGTTGATCTGGGCCTTCCTGAATGCCACGGAGGAAACGATTCCGGTTCACCGGTGTGTCTCTATGGACCGGGGCCAAAGCTGGTCTCCGCCCGTCAGTACGCACGTTCAAAGCCAGATTATGACGCCGCTGGCGTTGGATTCCAACCGGTTGATCGCCGCCAGTACCGTGCGGACAGTTCCCGCGGGGATACGACTTTGGTTTTCCTCCGATGCCGGTGAAACGTGGAACACAGATTCCCCGGTGCAAATGTGGGATGCCCGGGAGGAGAAGATGAAAGGAATCTTGCTGACGGTGGAAGACAAGCCTTCAAAAAGTGCGTCCGAAGAAGTCTGGAATGCACTTCCAAGCTTTTCCTTCGGGACTCCCGATCTGGTGCTTTTGGAAAAGAATACGATACTACTAACCTACTACGCCATCCTTCGTGGAATCACCCATGTTCGCGCCTGTCGGTTCGAAGTAGAACTATAAGAATGAAAAGCGATTGGGAGGCGCTGGTTCGGTTGCGCGGAATTTTTTAGCGAGTTTTTGATCTCGTTCCCACGCTCCTGCGTGGGAATGCCGTCCTGACGCTCTGCGTCAAGCACGTAGCCACAAGACGCCGAGCGTCTAAACATGCATTCTGACGGAGACCGTCGAAACGTGCCGACGGAATACTTCCCTATTGCTCACTGATCAGGAAAGGGTGATTATGGCACTCGAAATAGGCGCGTAACGAAGCACCTTGTAACACCTGAAACGTAAAACGTAAAACGTGAAAGGAGCGCATCCTTATGAAATGCCCGAACATCCTGTATATTCATTCCCACGATACCGGCCGGTACGTGCAACCTTACGGATATGCCATCCCCACGCCGAATATCCAGCGGCTCGCCGGACAGGGCGTCCTGTTCCGACAGGCTTTTTGCGCCGCGCCGACGTGCTCCCCGAGCCGCGCCGCCTTGCTGACCGGTCAGTGCGCCCATAGCAACGGGATGATCGGCCTGGCTCACCGCGGCTTTTCGTTGCGTGATTATAAGCAGCACATCCTGCACACGCTCCGCACCGTCGGCTATGACTCCACGTTGATCGGGGTGCAACACGTCGCCAAAGCCCCCGACATCATCGGGTACGATCAGATCGTGAAGGTTCAAAACAACCGTGTCGAACACGTTGCCCCGGCCGCGGTGGATTTTCTGAATCACGCGCCGTCCCAACCTTTTTTCCTCTCCGTGGGATTTAGCGAAACCCACCGCGAATTCGCCGCTCCCGGTCCCACCGAAGACCCGCGCTATTGCCGACCTCCGCATCCCATACCCGATACCCCTCAGACCCGGCAGGATATGGCCGCGTTTAAAGCCAGCGCCCGGGTTTTTGATCAGGGCGTCGGCGCGGTGCTCGATGCGCTCGACACGAACGGCCTGACCGAGGATACACTGGTGATCTGCACCACCGACCATGGCATTGCCTTCCCGGGGATGAAGTGCAACCTGACCGACCACGGCATCGGCGTGATGCTGATCATGCGCGGTCCCGGCTTTGACGAAGGGCTGGTCTGCGATGCAATGGTCTCCCACGTGGATCTGTTTCCTACGATCTGCGAATTTCTAAACATCGAGCCTCCCGTCTGGTTGCAGGGCAACTCGATGGTGCCCCTGATCCGGGGTGAGGCGGAACAGATAAACGACGAGATCTTCGCCGAAGTTACCTACCACGCCGCATACGAGCCTCAGCGCGCCGTGCGCACCCGGCGGTGGAAGTACATCCGCCGGTTTGAGGATCATTGCGGACCGGTTTTGCCCAACTGCGACGATAGCTTCAGCAAGGACGTGTGGATGCAGCACGGCTGGCGGGATCGGCCTGTGGCGTCGGAACAGCTCTACGACCTGATTTTCGATCCCAACGAAGCCCACAATCTGGCGGACGATTCCTCCATGGTGCCGGTGCTCGATGAGATGCGCGGCCGTCTCGACCGGTGGATGCACGCCACCGACGATCCGTTGTTGCGCGGGCCGGTTCCTGCTCCTCCCGGCGCCAGGGTCAACGATCCGGACGGCCTGTCGCCTCGGGAAGCACCGCGAGTCGGTTCTCCTCGTGCCTGACCAGGGATTTTACGACCGCTCCGAGGCCATCTAAATGGGTGGGCAAAATTTACTTCATAAAATTTCACCGAAGAGCACGCTATTAGGAATCCAGGAAGCCAGGAGAGACCTGCGATAAATGGCGTAGGAATTGCTTTTTTCCTGGTTTCCTGGCTTCCTTATAAGGCTGAACATCGTTTTTCCCAGAGACTTACCAACACTCAAAAAAGAGGAGGAACAAGAGCAATGAAATCAATCTGCACCATCGAGCGGGAATTGGTTATCCCTTCACCCGGGCCGTGCATGGCAACTACGGCAAGTATCCAGTATATAGGGGAGGGATTGCGGCGCGAAGAGATCCGGTCGAACATCTCTTCGAGTGACTGGCATGATACGGTGCGCAGACGCACCTCAGAGGATAACGGCCGCACGTGGTCCGAGTGGAAGCAGATCTACAAGGAAGCGCCGGAACAGGGCGGATTTACGCAATCGGGAGGGCCTTCACAGGGCGGGAGCGGTCCGGTTGATCCGGTATCCGGCATGCTGATCAAGACGGTATTCCAGCGGATCATCGAGGGAGATCCCAAGGTGGCGATGCACGTTATCTGGGAAGGCAAGCGGCTCTTCAGCGATCACGGATTCTACCAGCTTTCGCGGGATAACGGAAAAACCTGGGGACCGGGCCATCTCCTCAAATACGAAGAGGGACCTGATTTCGATCCGGAGGACTGGGGGAATCCCGCGTATTACCGAAGCAATGAGATGTATATCGGGGACAAGCTTGTGCTCTCGAACGGAAGTGTGGTCATCAGCTCGACCATTCCCGTCGAGTACCGCGATGAAGAGGACGAGAAGACGCCGGTCGCATTTCCAAATATGTACAGAGAAGGCTGTGTCGCAGGCGCCGTGTGCTTTGTAGGCCGGTGGGACGCCAACAGGCAGGATTATGAGTGGGAGACCTCGAACCGCATCTTCCTGCCGCGCCATATCTCCAACCGGGGGTTGGTGGAGCTGACGCTGAGCGAGTTGAAAAACGGGAATCTCCTGCTCCTCATGCGCGGGTCGAATAGAGAGCTGGATCCGATTGCATGTCCCGGAAGGAAATGGATGTCGGTCTCCGAAGACGGCGGCATGACGTGGAGTCCCGTCACCGACCTCCGGTACGATACCGGCGAGCCGTTCTATTCGCCTGCGTCTATTTCCAGAACGCTCCGTTCGTCGAAAACGGGGAAGCTCTACTACTTTTTGAATATCTCGGATACCCCGCCGGAAGGGAACGAGCCGAGGTATCCGCTGCAGGTCGCGCAAATTGATGAGGGAAAATGCGCGCTCATCAAAGATACGGTAACGGTGATTGACGATCGTAATTCCGAAGAGGATTCAGAGCATCTGTCCCTTTCCAATTTCGGTCTGTTGGAGGATCGCGAGACCCACGTGGTGGAGCTTACGATGACCCGTCTCGGCGCGAAAGGGCCGATGCCGGATTTGTGGGAGGCGGATACGTACAAGTATTTGATTGACTTTATTTGAAGGAGAGTAGTCCTGCCGTGCGATAAACCGCACGGTTCGGTCACTGAAGCTGAAAACGGCCCCCGAACCGTGATGTTCACGTCACGGCGGGAGAGGAGATGAAGGAAGACTCAGGATGAAACATTCACTAAAAACGGGATTCAGTTTCGGTTCGACCTCCGGCATCATCACCACCCTCGGATTGATGGTGGGATTGCATGCCGGCACTCAGTCGAAACTCGCGGTGCTTGGCGGCATCCTCACCATCGCCGTAGCAGACGCTTTTTCGGACGCGCTCGGCATCCACATTTCCGAGGAGTCGGAGAACAAGCACACGACGAAGGAGATCTGGGAATCCACCGCCGCTACGTTTCTGTCCAAGTTTGTTTTTGCCATAACCTTCCTCGTTCCGGTGCTGTGGCTTCCACTTCCGACGGCGATTGTGGTCAGTGTGGCTTGGGGCCTGTCTTTATTGGGATTGTTCAGTTTTTTCATCGCCAAAGCGCAGCACGCAAAAGCCTGGCGGATCATCGCGGAACACCTGATTATTGCGTGGGTCGTTATCGTGATCACGCATTATGTCGGCGTCTGGATCAAGTCGGGATTTGGGTAGGCGGGCCAAAGATTTCCAAAGTCTCGAAGACTTTGGAAATCTGTTTCTCTTTTCCCAAAACTCAAGTGCGATCCGTATAAAATCCAATCCCCTCAAAAAAGGAGATTCTTCCATGTCTCAGTTCTTTTTCCCGCGCTTCCTTTCGACCGCGCTCAAAGCAAACATTTGCGCGTTCATTCTGCTCGGCTGCGGCGCTATCGCTCAGGCCGCTGATGTTCCGGATAGGGACGCAAAATTCCCTACGGATCTGGAGTTTGTGCAGGGCATCGTTTCGGATTCCTTTCTAAAGGTGCTTGAAGACTTGCCTCTGGAAAAGGCACTGAGCGTTGCGGTGGTGAGCGATCCTTCGCAGGAAGACGACTGGATCGTCCGGGATGCGCTCGTTCGGACACTGTTGGCGGAGGGCTATACGCTGGTTCAGGCGGAGCAGGATTCGCTCTCCGAAGTGAAAGAGAAGGCCTCCCACACGCTCACTTTTCGTCTTATCGACCTTCGTCTAAAATGCGAAATGAGTGGGAGCAAGCTTCGGAGGCATAGAAAGTTGATGCGCCGGGGGCTGGTGGATTTCGCGCTCCGACTGACGGACAACCAGGACGGAGCCGTGATCTGGGCGAAACAGGTGAGCGATCAGACGGAGGACGTGGTTCCGGCCTCGCAGAGTCGGAAGTTGGAAGTGCCGGACGCCATTGTGCGCGAGATGATCGAGAAGGAGAGCCATTGGCTCGAAGGAATCGCTGTGGTGGGGATCATCGCCAGTTTGGTTTATCTGTCGTTCTAAAAAAATGGACGCGGAACACCACGGATGTACGCGGATTTCCCCTTTTTTTGATCCGTGTTTGTCCGTGTTTATCCGTGTCCCGGAAGGGGGTCATGCTATGAATCCACAGATTTTTCGGGAGTACGACGTGCGCGGGATCGCGGACGAGGATTTGACGGATGAGGTCGCGGAGAATTTGGGATGGGCTTTTGGAAGTCTTATTCGCGATGAAGGCGGAACAAAGGTGGTCGTTGGACGGGACGTGCGTCTGAGCTCCGAGCGGCTGCGCGATGCGCTTTGCCTCGGCATACGCAAGAGCGGCTGCGACGTGACGGACGTGGGCCAGGTTCCCACGCCCACGCTTTATTTTTCCATCCTTCATCTGAATATGGATGGCGGCGTGATGATCACCGGGAGCCACAATCCGCTGGAATATAACGGCTTCAAATTGTGTCTCGGCATCGCTTCGATCTACGGTGAGGCTATTCAGCGGCTGCGGGAGCGCATAGAGAAAGGCAATCTGGTTCGGGGCAGCGGCGGATTTTCGCAAGCGGATGCGCTGCCTGCTTACATGGAAGCGATCACGGAGCGGATTCATCTAAAACGGGGGCTGAAGGTCGTGCTGGATGCGGGCAACGGCGGAGCCAGTGAGATCGCGCCGGAGTTTTTTCGAAGGCTGGGCTGCGAGGTGATCCCGCTGTATTGCGAGATTGACGGGCGCTTTCCCAATCATCTTCCGGATCCGACGGTGCCGAAATACGTGGTGGATCTGCAGCGCAAGGTTCTTGAGACCGGCGCGGACGTGGGCATCGGATTCGACGGCGACGTGGATCGGATCGGGGTCATCGACGATGAGGGGAAGATTCTGTACGGAGATCGGCTGCTTGCACTCTATGCCCGCGATGTATTGTCCCGGAAACCCGGAAGCCCGATTATCTTCGACGTGAAATGCTCGCAGGCTCTGGTGGAGGACATCGAGGCGCACGGAGGCCGGCCTTTGATGGGACGCACCGGGCACTCGCTGATCAAGGCGCGGATGAAGGCGGAAAATGCTCCGCTGGCCGGAGAAATGTCCGGGCACATGTTTTTCGCGGACGAGTATTTCGGATACGACGATGCGCTCTACGCCTCGGCCCGATTGGTTCGGCTCCTTGCAGGGACTTCGGAGAAGCTCTCTGAAATCGCAGCCGGGCTGCCCCAGTATGTGGCCACTCCGGAGATCCGGATCGCATGTTCGGACGAGGAAAAATTCGACGTGGTGAAAGCGATCACCGAGCACTTCCGGGCACGATACGCGGTGCGGGAGGCAGATGGCGGGCGCGTGCTCTTCGGAGATGGATGGGGCTTGGTGCGGGCGTCCAATACGCAGCCGGTGCTGGTGCTTCGGTTCGAGGCGAGCACGCAGGAGCGGCTTGGGGAGATTGCGCGGACGATGCTTGAGGAACTGAAGCGCTATCCCGCGGTCTCCGGCATAGAGGAAGTGCTCCGGTCGGTGAGGGGAGGAGAGGGTTAGTGCTGTTCAGTTCTCCGACCCCTGCGCCGAA
>JAUWMS010000030.1 GCA_030613045.1 Candidatus Latescibacterota bacterium
CGAATGAACGCATTTACGATGCCCAGCAACAGGGCTGCAACGAGGATGGCCTGGGTCGAATTCGCGCTGATGCCCTCGAACAGATGCGTCACCGTGAGCAACGCCAACGCCGTGATCCCCCATCGGATCAGAAATCCTCGCATCACTTGTCTCCTGAAAAGCAGGTTGAGGTTGAGGTTAAGGTTAAGCTCCCCAACCCCGCCTTTCTGAACCTCAACCTTAGCCTTGACCTGTCTCTTGACTCAGCTTAAGCCTCGGTTCGGCGTTCAAATCCAGATCGGAGCGCTCGCCCCGCGCCAGACGAAACGCTCCGGCCATCGCGATCATGGCGGCATTGTCCGTGCAAAAAATCGGAGAAGGGAAGAGCACCCGAAATCCCTCTTGCTCCCCCCGTTGGCACAGGGTCCGGCGAAGCTCCGAATTCGCGGCCACCCCGCCGGCGGCAACGATGGTTTCGACGTTCACCAAGCGAGCCGCCTGCAAGGTCTTATCCACGAGCACATCCACCACCGCGCGCTGGAAACTCGCCGCTATGTCGGGAAGCCGGGCGACGACAGTTTCCGGGGAAAGTTTCTCCAGATAGCGCAGCACCGCGGACTTCACCCCGCTGAAACTGAAATCAAGACTCCCTTGCTCCAAATAGGCCCGGGGAAAATCAATTGTAGCCTTCCCGGTCCGGGACAGCTTGTCAATCAGCGGCCCGCCGGGATAGCCGATCTTCAACATTTTGGCTACCTTGTCGAACGCCTCCCCGGCCGCGTCGTCCCGCGTGCGCCCCAACTGCTTATAGACACCGAATCGCGAAACGGAAATCAGCTCCGTATGCCCGCCGGATACCACCAACGCGATGAAAGGCGGCTCTATGGCATGCTCGATCCGCCCCGCAAAAATATGTCCCTCAATATGATGGATGCCGACAAGGGGAATCCCCAAAGAAAAAGCAAGGGCCTTCGCCACGGATAGTCCGATCAGAAGAGATCCCACGAGGCCGGGTCCATACGTCACCGCAATCCCTTCCAGGTCCCTCATCGTGCACTTCGCTTCGTCCAGACTCCGCTCAATCATCGGAAGCGCCATCCGAAGATGCGCCCGCGACGCCAACTCCGGCACCACGCCTCCGAACGGGATATGCTCCTCCTGCGAAGAAATCGCATTGGACAACAATCCCCGCTCGTCGTCCCACACTGCGGCGGCCGTATCGTCACAGGAAGTTTCGATCCCTAAAACGAGCACAAATACACCCTCGATATTTACGAATCAAAGAAATAAGGAATTGCGACGCGCCCATTGTTCTTGACTCATTATGGAACGGGGCGTAAATAACTTTCTCATTTTAAGTTTGGATTTTGTCACGGAGAAACTTCCTCTAAAAGTGAAAGAGTGGGAAAGTGGGAGGTCTCACTTTCTCACCGTCTCACTTTCACACTTGGTCGATTCTCCTTTTATCGGACTGAATCGACTTCTTCTCTCCGCGCCCTCCGGTCACCGTGCGTTCATCCGAAAGGTCTGAGGCCGCCACTCCATCAGCATGATCCCGGGGGGCAAAATGAATACGGGCTGCGTATTTTGCTCCTCTTCCAGCGCGATGGCACGATAGTCCATATAGGCGCGAATGTCGTCCATAGAAAGGGACTTCAACTGATCTAACCCGCCACGGACTTTAACGTCCACGGTGGGAGGATCCAACTTCGCTCCTCGGGGCGCATGGGTCAGATGAATGAGGACGTCCTCTATCCATTGCTCATTGATCGCCTGAATGTCCGAGAAAACCCGGACCTGCTCCGGAATGCAGACCACGTTCTCTCCCGGAGGAAAAACCACGCGGACGAGGCGATGAACATCCTTGCTCACCTCGTCTAACTTCAGCGGGTTCAATTTGACGCTACGCACCCCCTTGACAAATCGCCGGGGGCCCCGTACGAGTACACTATCTGGGTCTAACGCAATCGGCCCCACCTTCGTATACGTAGGAGCGCTCTTGATCGCTACATCGGCCTGAACCGGTACCTTTTTCTCCAACAGGCGATCCAAATCAATTTCCACGGAAAGCGGGGATACCACCTCCATGGCCTCGACTTCAAGCCCCAAAGGAATGCGAACGTCCGACGCGGAGAGCCGGTACGATCTTTTCCCGATTCGGCTTCCCATAACGCGAAGCACCATATTTACATTGGAATAACGCAAGCGCACCAACTGCTTGCCCGTTCCTTTGAACCGAACGGTCACAGCGTCGGGAACGGGGTTTGCGACCACCAGTCCGTCGGGCACATCCTCTATCCGACCGGATCGAAAGGGTACTGCCAGGGTATCTTCGTACAAATCGTTGGTCAGGACGTGAAGCCACAAAAGGATAGATAGAATAATAGCAGCCGTTTTGGCTCCCCAATGGTTTCCTGTGATCCCCTGCATGGCCTTAGCACCTGTGTGTGGTGATTGGTGATTGTGCCCTTATCATTCGGGCGGAAAAATATTATCGCGGATGAAGCTCCGATCATCGTCCCAAATTCAGAAAGCGTGGAATATTCCACCCCACAAGCCATCTTCCCTGAAAACCCAGGTTTTCCGGACTACTTGTAGGACTTGGTAATATCCCTTCCAATAGTCACTTCCCCATTGTCAATCCTCAGATGAAACCCGCACTCCGGGTTGGTGCACACCCATGCTTTATACCGGATGGAAGCACCATCCCTTCCATAGTCCGACAGGGGAACCAATACCCCCGTCTGGCATCTCAGGCATTCCGGAAAAGTATGTTCCATGCTTTTTTCCTCCCTTCCCTTCGAATTTTGGAACTTCATCCGCGAAAAGGTTCTCGTAAACGATCAGCGATCCGTCCGCCTTCTAAGTTTCCTTACAGCCTTCACGACAAGCGCCGCATCACTTTCAATAGGTTCTCCTTTCGGCAACAATCCCACATCAGGGGGATAACGAGCATCAATATATACAGAGGAGAGAAACAGAATCTCCGTTTCACTCAAGGGAATATTGCAACCCAGTTTTTTGCACCTTATGGCCAGTGTATTGACATCGTGTATCCTCGGTGGAAATTCGCCTTTGTTCTCAAGGATTCCCTTTAGTATCTTTTCGGTGTACTGCTGGGCGTGAAAACAGATGGTTCGATAAAGCTTGTTCTCTGCATTCCACAGGATTTCAATGGCTTGGTAATCTTCCATAGCAAAATCTAACCACTTTTTCGACACAGATAAAGCATGCTCACTCCTTTTCATAGAGAATTTTCCCTTCCTTAAGAATCTCTCTAAAAAAGGCGCTTCCACTTTCCTGAAGTTCCTCAAACTCACGGGGTGTATAGACCACAACGTCCATCGGAATGTCCGTGCCTGCAATTTTTCTTACATCCACCCTGCGCCACAAGGGCCTTCTTTTCGTGCGCTTCACAAGTAAAAAATCCACATCGCTTTGTTCAGAAAAGTCGCCTCTCGCCCAGGATCCAAAAAGCATAATCCTCTCTGGCTTATAGACGTTCTTGAGTCTGGAAACTATATCAGAAATTTCTTTTTGAACTCTTTTGGACGGATCCATTTTTAACAAACCTCTATTCATTTTTAGCTTTCTCTTCGATGACTCCATAATTCGAAATGCCGGGTTTGTTAAAGACGGAGGGCCCTCTCCTCTATTCTCCCGAAAAGCTGCAAAGCAGGCAAAGGTGAAATAACCAAAAACGAAGCGTGAAGCATGGAGGCTCCTGCGCATCGCTCATTCCTCATTCCTCGTTCCACATTGGCAACAAAGCCTTCACCGTCTTTTTCCGATCCACCCGGATGTAAGCCTCCGCCCGCTCTGCGCCGCACTCATTCCCTCTCAGCCGATGCATCACCTCGTGGCTCTGCCAGACTTCTTCTCCGTTCTGACTTCGGTGGCAAAGCAAGGCCCGATGCTTGATCTCCGCCACATCGGAGATATCTACGTAATGCGTCGGGTGGAAGTGGAGCGACTGCTGACCCGTCATGACCTCGAAGAAGTAGAAGTCAAACTGCGCTTCCGGATCCAAATACACACTCAGGGCAATGGTCCCTATACACCGGTGATCCGGATGCGTATCTACGGGCCAATGGGCGATGACCACGTCAGGTTGCCGGGCCAACAGAACCCGCTTAAACCGGGCCACGTTTTCGGGATGCGCATGGATGGTACCATGTGCATAATCCAGGATCTCCGCGTCAACTCCCAGAACGACCGCCGCCGCTTTTGCCTCCTCCGTCCTCACCTCCCGTTCCGGCCTTCCAAAAAATTGCCGTCCCGCTCTAAACGCCGTGGCGTGCACAAAGCACACCTCGTGTCCCCTCCGGACCGCATTGGCCGTTAGACCTCCACATCCCGATTCGGGATCATCGGGATGCGCTCCCAATACAACGATTCGCACAGACGCCTCTCCTTCTTTAATCTTCAACCCTCAGGAGACACGGAGACACAGAGCCTCTCTCCGTGCCTCCGTGGTGCAGCTTCATTCGACCAGAATAGCCTCCGAGGGGCAATCTTCCGCCGCCTCCCGGATCGCATCCTCATACGTGTTGAAGTCCACGCCGGCCTTGACAATGGCGCTGTCGTCGCCCATTTCGAATACCTCGGGACAGGTGTCCTCGCACAGCCCGCACTGGGTGCATTCGTCCTCGTCAATCCTCACCTTCGTGATAGCCATATCGGCCTCCTTTCTCAGGATGTTGGTGATAAAAAAGTTGAGGTTGTTCCTCGAAACCTCGCGGGGTGATGACTGCCGCAATCGGCAACAGATCCCGATGCCGCCATCAAGACGTTTAATAGTACGAATTATCTGCCCTTTTGTCAAGCCCTTTTGCGCTTCCGAGTGAAAATTTGCAGCCGGTTTGCCTCCCCATCATCGAATAGCTTCCGAAAGCGAGCCGAACCGAGGAAAATCCCAAAATTATCGCCTTGGTAATCCGATAATTTGCTTGCATAGCGGGGGCGGAATTGCGTATATTAGGTGTCAAAATCAGGGATCAGGGATCAGGGATCAGGAGTCAGGGGTCAGGAGTCAGGGGTCACGCATTACGCTTTACGTTTTACGCTTTACGTTTCACGCACTCATTTTTCGGCAGACGATAGGGCATTCACTATGGGAAGGAGGAGCATCCATGAAACAGCTATGCAGCCTCGCTCTCGACACGGCCCAAAGCCGGGGGGCAAGCTATGCGGACG
The DNA here is from genome assembly GCA_030613045.1 of Candidatus Latescibacterota bacterium. Classification (GTDB taxonomy): domain Bacteria; phylum Latescibacterota; class 4484-107; order 4484-107; family 4484-107; genus 4484-107. Next base: position 5,176 of record JAUWMS010000030.1, read on the forward strand.
TTCGGATCATCGAGACGCGGCGGGAAGGCCTCGAGACAAAAAACGAAGGAGTGGCTTCGATGCGGCGGACGGAGGATCTGGGCTTCGGCGTCCGCGTGATCGCGAACGGCTCGTGGGGATTTGCGGCGAGTCGGGACATAACGCGGGAGGCCATCGAGCAGACGGCAGCGCAGGCGGTGGCGATTGCGCAGGCAAGCGCGCGGGTAAAACACAAGGCAATTCGCCTAACGCCGGGGCCGTCGTACGAAGACGTGTGGAAAACCCCGGTAAAGCGGGATCCCTTCGAGGTTCCGGCCGAGGAGAAGATCGGTTTGCTGCTTCGGATCAATGAAGAGTTGATGCGGGTCAAGGGTGTGAAGGTGGCGCAGGGGTATATGAACTTCGTGCGCGAGCATCAATATTTCGCCAGCACGGAGGGGAGTTTCATCGAGCAGGACTTGACCCGAAGCGGCGTGGGCTATTCGGCCACGGCGGTGGGAAACGATGACGTGCAGAGGCGTTCGTATCCGGCGTCGTTCCGGGGACTGTGGATGGGGAAAGGATACGAATTGATCGAGGAGCTTCCCCTTTTGGAACACGCCGGACAGACCGCGGAGGAGGCCGTCGCGCTTCTCACGGCGGATCAGTGCCCCTCGGGAAAAAGGGATCTGATCCTGAGCGGAGATCAGTTGGCCTTGCAGATCCACGAATCCGTGGGGCATCCCACGGAGTTGGATCGCGTGCTGGGCACGGAAGCGAACTACGCCGGGACGAGCTTCGCCACGACGGACAAATTGGGGAATCTCCGATACGGATCGCCGATGGTGACCATCGTGGCGGATTCGACGCTCGTCGGGGGATTGGCCACGGTGGGCTACGACGACGAAGGGGTCAAGGCCCAAAAGTGGCCCCTGATTGAGCGCGGCATGCTCGTGGGCTATCTGACCTCCCGCGAGACTGCGGACGCTATCGGGGAGCCCCGAAGCCGGGGCGCGATGCGCGCGGACGGCTGGGCGCGGATTCCCCTGATCCGCATGACGAACATCAGCCTGATGCCGAACGAGGGCACGCTGGACGATCTGATCGCGGATACCGACGATGGTATTCTGGTGAGCACGAACCGAAGCTGGAGCATTGACCAGCAGCGGGTGAACTTCCAGTTCGGGTGCGAGATCGGATGGGAAATCAAAAAAGGGAAGAAAGTGCGCCTCCTGAAAAATCCGACGTATCAGGGAATCACCACGGAATTCTGGGGATCGTGCGATTTCATCTGCGGCGCAAACGAGTTCGTGTTATGGGGCGTCGCCAACTGCGGAAAGGGGCAGCCCGGACAGACCGCGGAGATGTCCCACGGCGCGGCTCCGGCGCGCTTCATAGACGTGAACGTGGGGGTCGGCTATGATAAATAAAACGGAGGCACAGCGGATATTGGAGAGGGTGATGGCGCTGTCGGCGGCGGACGAGACCGAGGCGACGCTCGCCGGCAGGGATTCGGCGTTGACGCGGTTTGCGGAGAACGTCATCCATCAGAACGTGGAGGAGCACGATGCGGGTCTGACCGTGCGGGCAATTTTGGGACAACGCATCGGAGCGGCTTCCACGAACCGGTTGGACGAGGAGGGCATCCAAAGAGTCGTCCGGGATGCGGCGGAGATCGCCCGATTTGCGCCGGAGGATGCGGAGTTGCTGCCGAGGAGCGGGCCACAGAGCTATCAGGAGGGGGAGGCATACGATCCGGAGACCGCTCCCGAAGCGGTCGGGCCGGCATCCCGCGCGGACGCTGTGGCGGAGATAATCGAGGAGGCCAAAGGGAGTGAATTGAAAGCCGCGGGCGCTTTTTCGAACGAGGAGGAAAGCACGGCCACAGCCAACTCGAAGGGGGTGTTCGCCTATCACCGCGGAACCGGCGCGGACTTCAGCGTGACGGCCATGGCTCAGGACAGTTCGGGCTGGGCGGACCACGAAGCACGATCCGTGGCTCAAATTGATCCTCAGCGCCTAGGACGGATCGCCATCGAGAAGGCCCTGGCGAGCCAAAATCCACGGGCGGTCGAGCCGGGGGCATACACGGTCGTCTTGGAGCCCGCGGCCGTCGAGGGCATCGTATCATGGCTGCCCCTGGGCTTCAATGCCCTGGAGGTGGACGAGGGACGCAGCTTCCTGACCGGCAAGATCGGCACAAAGATCGCAGGAGACAACATCACCCTGTACAGCGATCCCTATCATCCCCTGCACCAGGGCGCGCCCTTCGACGGGGAAGGTATGCCCAAAAAACGGCTGACCCTGATCGAGCGCGGCGTAGCAAAGGATTTGGCGTACGATCGGGTTACGGCGAAACGAAAAAACGTGGCGCCAACCGGGCACAGCTTGGGGGGACGAAGCGCAAACGGCGCGTGGCCCTCCCACCTCGTGCTCGAAGGCGGCGATGCCTCGCTGGAGGAAATGATCCGATCCACGGAGCGAGGGATTCTGGTGACCCGTTTTTGGTACGAGAATATCCTGGACCGGATGAAACTCATCGTCACCGGCATGACGCGGGACGGCCTGTTCTGGATCGAGGACGGAGAAGTGCGATACGCGATCCGAAACTTCCGGTTCAACCAGAGTGTGCCGGAATTTCTGAACCATGTGGAAATGATGTCCGAGCCGGTGTTGGTGGCGGGCATGGCGGCTCCGGCGATGAAGGTGGAGGGATTTCACTTCACGAGCGGGACGGCGTTTTAGAGGCAGAAAAAGACAGGTAGAGGTAGAGGTAAAGAAAGGCAGGAAACATTTACTCCCTCTTCCTCTCGTTCCCACGCTCCTGCGTGGGAACGCTTCCTTGTCGCTCTGCGTCACCAAAACAAGGACGGCATTCAAGTGGGTTCGGTATTACAAAATCCCGAACCCACTCCAAAATAAAAAAATGGAAATTCCTATACGATGCGCTACCTTCTCCGAAACCGATTTCCTGCCCGACAAAGTTGAAATCGTTTAAAAAAATGTTGGAAAAGTTATAGACAAGGCCGGTTTATCTTGATATATTGCATTTTTTTGAATTCATTGTGAGACTTTTTCTAACCGCACCGCAAAGCCGCAAAGGTCGCAAAGAACTTCAGAGAAAAGGTGGGGGTTGATACCTCTCCGCGTCATCCCCTCTTAACCGTAACCTGCCTTTCTTCTCTGCACTACTAAGCAGCAAAATCCTGTTTTTTTAACAGAAGTTTTGCAGAGCGAGGAGGGGTTGGTTTGTCCCGATTTCCTTCTACAGTTTCTTTGTTTAATCCGTGAAAATCCGTGGAATCCGTGTCCCATTGCTTTTGTTTTTTTGCGGCTCTGCGTCTCTGCGGTGCTTTTTTGGCTCGAAACTCAAACAGAAAGGAAGCACGAGGAGAGCATGATGAAAAACGTTACCCGGATCAAACTCGAAAAGGCCCGCCCGATGGCATTTCTCTTTGAATCCGATCTCGAGGTCGAGTTGCATGAGAACGAAAATCCCGGTCTCGGCGTCCATTCCGTGCAGGTATTGTCGGAGATGCTCAAAGAGGTTCGGCGGGAGGGCGAATATGCCGGTCAACCACCCGTGGATTTTATCCTTTCCAACGGGGATACGGACGCTCGGTTTGAGGAGGCATACGAGCACCTGTGGAAGCCATTGGAATCCCTGTGTCCCTCCTATCACGTGATGGGCAATCACGAGGGGGGTTATTTTGAGCGCGACGGAAACAAATGGAGGGAGTACCTCGGCTACGAGGAGACCTATTACGCTCTGGAATACTCCGCTCCCGAATCAAGCGTGACCTTCATCGTGCTGGATACGTGGTGTTCGTGGGATGGGGATGGCGTACTCAGAATCAACGAGGGAAGTGGCAAACAGGCGTTCCGGGAGGAAGAAAAAGAATGGCTGAAGCGGATGCTCGACCGGGCTACCGGACTCACCCTCGTTTTTGCCCATGGGCACGTCTGGACGCCAAACTGCCGACACCAAGATAATGAGGCGATGGATGAGTTAGTAGATATTCTCAAAGGCACTTATGAGGAAGGGGAGATTCATAAGCCCGCAAGCGCCTTCTTCAACGGCGGGCATCACGATTATCCCGATTGCAATAAAGTGGATGGGGTTACTTTCCTGGATCCCATCGGCGCGATTCACAAAGGGTACGCCAGGGTGATCGTTGATCCGGTACATAAAAAGATGGATTACTTGGGAAGGTTCAACGAGAAGAGCTATCGGGGATTGAATATTACGGGCTATCCTGAAAACCAATAGGAGAAAGACTTCCGAAGTTTCCAAAACTTCGGAAGTCTGATTGAGAGGGATATAACATGGCTGCCATAGACAACAAAGGCAACGCAAGCAGCATACACAACCTGAGCCGGTCGTTTCAAACCGAGCCGTTAAACGAGCTGGCTTCCGTGGAAATCCATAAAAACCATGGCCGGATGATCGGTCTCGTTTTTCACGTGGGGCAATTCTCCCTGCCCCTCCTCCGCGCGCGTCCGGTTCAGCGCATCCACGATGGAATGGAGCGCAACCCGCTCCGTCCCTGGGTGATGGGGCGAGTGACCCATAAAAAGAAGGTGCTGCTGGAAAACCCCGGCACACCGGGCATCGTGCTCAAGGACCTGTCCGAACCCCTGTTGGACGCAAGAGATGGGGACAAGGACGATCTCCACGCTGCCGCCGTCTGGATCAACGGGGAGCGCCGGGTTTTCAACACGTTTTTTCCAGGACAGGATCACAAGTATTGCTACGAAAAAATCCCGGTGACCGCCACGCCGCTGCTGGAGCAACATTTGCAAAGCGGGTCCTTGAAGGTGACGATGGAACTCATCCTCTCCTCCGACGGCCCTGTGCAGCGCGCGACCATCGAGGCTGTGGGGGCGGGCTCCTCGGAGGTAGATTATGGTTTCATGGGGATGTTTCCGAAGGGCGTCACGGAGGTTTACGCACACGACCACTGCGGCAAACCGTTGGAGGGTTCTCTTGAGCCATCATCCGAAGGAAACGAACCTGTTGAGGTGCTGCTTCCTCAGGCCAAATGGCTTGCCACGTACGATCCGGATCAACAATTCGGCACGCTGGTCTATTCGCCGGAGTTCGGGAAGGCGAACATGAGCCATCGGTTGATCGTGGATCGCGGGCAGGGCTTCAAGGTGTATCACCTTGCGGGGGATTGCGCACCTTTCGGGAAGAGGCGCACGCACGCCGAATCGCCCGGGCTGACGGTGCATCCCGGTTATCCGCGGCAACTGGTCCTGGTGGCTCGACCGATTGAAGCTGAAGTGGACGCGTGGAAAAAGAGCGCGGATGAAATGTCGCAATGCTGAGCATCGGGATTACAAAATCCCTATGCAACAGAAAGAGACTTACAAAAACCCATCCGAAAGGCGCTAAGTCCTTCATCACAGCCATCAGGGAATGCTCCGATGGCGCAAGCAAGCCTGGAAAGGAGAGACCGGTGAAAAAACTCGATGAGGATACCCGAAGGTTATATTCAGCCTGTTTTACGAAGGGGTACGACTGGTATCTGGCTCAGCAGGAAGAGGATGGTTCGCTCGGTACGGCTCCCACGGACGAGGGCACGTTTTACAACACGCTCTATGTCTTTGCTATGGGCGGTCGCTGGAACGAGGCCAGGCGTTTCTATGACTGGGCGTGCAAGAATATCATGGACCGCGATGGGACGTTGCGAGTGGATCACGATGGGATATTTGGCACCCGGGCCGTTTATTTCAAGGGCTGGAATATATGGGGAGCGCACATGTGCGGCCTGTTCGATCTGTCCCTCAAGGCGATCGAGGCTTTGCTGCCGTATCAGGCCAAAAATTGCGGCGGCTTTTACGTGTCCAAATACGGGGCGGAATCCGGCGAAGGGGTGGTCGAATTGAACCCCACCGGTATGGGCGGGCTGGCCTGGCTCGGGACCGGGCGAATGAAGGAAGCGCTTGCCGCCGGAGATTTCCAGGTGGATCTGCTCAGCAAGCAGCCCAAGCGGAACAAGGGCTTGTACGGGTATATGGATCCCAGGAATGGAAATTTGATCACCTCTTGGGAATTTTCAGGCGACGTTGTGTTTGCCAACCAGACGACTCCCCTGAAGTCAGATCTTGACCAGTACCTTTTCTATTTCGATAATGAGTCCGATGAAATCCAGCCTTATGCCAATCTCGGCGTGCCGCTTGCCTTCATGTGTTATCTCCA
>JAUWMS010000309.1 GCA_030613045.1 Candidatus Latescibacterota bacterium
CGGAGAGTTGCCCACCTTCTCCAGCCGGGAGGAGAGCGCCTCAGCCTTCTCCAGCCTGTTCAGATGGTTGTAGATCGAAGCGGGATTGATATTGGCCCACTGCTCGAAATCCCGCTCCTTTACCTTCTGAATGATTTCGTATCCGTAGCGATCCTGCTCGAATAGGAGACCTAGCACCACTAAATCGTTTTTGTTTGCCATCGCTTCCTCCATATTGATATATTCTAATTTAGAATAATTTTTGCTAAGATAATCAATGTTAAATTATTTGTCAAGAGAAAAGTGAACATCTTGGGGGATTTTTTTCGGAGGGAAGTCGCTTCGATGATTTGAATGGAGGGAGTGCAGACCTCGTGGTTTCATCGGGAAGGGAGGTTCGGCAAGCTGGGAGCATAAGTGGGAAAGATCCAAAAAAAAATGGAATCGGGAGCGCTGGTTTGCCCCCGATCCCAGGAAACATACTGAAATTCGTCAAATCCCCGGTAACCCATTCAACGGGAGAACGAACGGGAGCGGAACGTTCCCTTGATCTGTCCCCACGTCGCCGCTTGAACCGGCATCATGGTTTCGACATCTATCTCGGAGAACCCGGTGAGCCACATTACCTGAGTCATCACCATCTCCTCGGATAGCTCCGGCACGTCCACCATAGGGCCCATACGGATTTCCTGAGCCGAGGCCACCAGCCCCACTTCTTTGGCTATCCACTGGATGCTTTCAGAAAGGATGGGCATCTCGCCCCCCTCCGATCCCACGCTGAAGCTCATCGTGCCTTTGAGGAATTGAACGGTGCGCAATACCTCGAAATTCCCCGCTAGGGTAATCGCCGTGCCCCATGCATCCGCGTTCCCCTGTGTGGTCAACGAACCTTCCATAGTCATCCCTTCCAGAGCAGACATGCCTAAATCGCTGAGAGGCATGGTAAACTCCCACTTTTTCCCCAAGGTGAGTGGATAGATTGACGTCTGCTCCTGGGGTTGGGACGAGGGCACCGGAATGTTCGGATCACTGCTGCCCAGCACCACATCCCCGGCCGGTCCCCGCTTCATAAAGAGGTAATACTCGCTTTCCTCCTCCGGTCCACCCATCGTCGAACTGAACCGCATCTCCATATAGAGCACATAGTCCGCGTCCGGGAAATCGGCGGCCATCGGAACTGCGTTGGGAGGAAGGATCGAATTGGTCATTGCACTTGTGGACATCGTCTCGCCAGCGGGATTCCATGCAGTGATATCGAACGCGTGTGGGCCACCTTCCTCGCCGATAGAAATCCCGGCGGTTTGCATAGATCCCATAATCATGACCATCGAATACGCCGTCTTCGTACCGATCCTCGGAGCCACGTCCTCGGCTGTAATCGTGATCTGCCCCCAGGCCGAAGCGACGCAAATCAGAACGCTCCATAAGATGGCTGTCCCCTTCAGATAAATTTTCCGATACATGGGATGCCCCCTCCTTTCAGTGCGCTTTGTTGTAACTTTGTCTCGCGATATGGGCGGCGAAAAGAAAAAAAGGGGATCGGGGCCGATGGATTGCCCCGATCCCAAGAGACGCATCCATGTTACACCATCACCACCTCAATTCCAAGAAACATACAGAAATCCGCCAGCTCCCCGGTCACGTCTCCGTGAATCATGCTGGCGTGGTGGGTGAAGCCTTGCTCCACGAGCGTCCGATACAGGATGTCCAGACTGGGCACTTCCACCCACGACCACGAACCCCGGAGCTGCTGGTCGGAAGGCACGCTCTCCCCCTTCGTGATCAACATTTTGAAGTCCCCGTCGTACTCCACGAGGCGATTCAGCGTAACCGCGCCCGCCTGCAATTGAAACTCCGCGCAGCCCATCGAGCACTCCTGGCCCAGCATTTCTCCAAGAATACTGTGCGCGCGCAGATGCGGCTTGCTGTTTTTCGAGGCGAGACACTGAGGCCCATTCCCACAGTGCCAGGCCAGGAAAGCGTTCTCGTTCTCCTGATGCTGGATCGTCCAGTCAATGAAATGGGGCACGGTGCGGCCCAACGTGGCCCGATATTGCGCCAGCATCGTCAGCGCCCCGTGGATGTCCACCTCGCACGCCGCCATGATTCCCTGCTCGGTCAGGCGTCCCATCGTGGTGCAGGGCGAGATCCCGTACTCGCTCTGCATCGCGGTCCAGCACTGGATGCCCATGCCGCTCAAGGTCTTCTCCTCCGCGAACTCGAGCAGCGCCTGTTCCAGCTTGGCCATTTTCCGAATCGCCCCGTCCGACGCCGCGCTGCAATCGGCGCGGGCCCGGATCTCCTCCACGATTTGCAGGACCTCCGGGTCGTCGTCCTTCAACGCACGCGCGGCTCCGAATACGTCCACGAGCGAGGTCTGCACCACCCGCTGTCCGAACTGCTCGATCATGGGATATTCGTTGAAGGCGCACGTCTCGAAGCGCTCCGGACGCGGCCCCACCAGTCCGATCTTCGCGCCCATGAAAGCCTGAATGGCGGATACGGTCCCGGCGAAGCGTCGCACATCCTGCAGGAATTGCTCTTCCTCCGGAAAACAGATGCCCGAAAACACAAAGGGAATCTTCCGGCGGTACAGCCCGGATGAGATGGACAGTGTCCCGCAGAACGCATCCGATCGCCGCCCGCCGTCCGCGGTGAACGCCCCTTCCTTCGTGCCAAAAAGCAACGCCGGCACGTCCATATTTTCCACAATGCTCACCGCGGAGATCTCGTCCCCGAACGTCATCGCCCCGAGCAGCAGCCCTTCCACACCTTGCTCCTCAAAAAGCCCAATGACCTTCTCCGCATCCGCATCGTCCCGAACCAACCCGTTCTGCGTCAGCTCCGCATCCGGAACGACGATCTCGACTTCCTCGATGCCTCCCAAAGCTTCCAGCGTCCGCTTGCGCATCTCGATTGCCCAGTCCTCGTTGAAGGGGACGCGATGAGCCGGGATGAATCCGAGTGTAACTTTTTCCATGACGATTGCTCCTTTCGTTTATGAGTGCAGAAAATAAGTTCCCAGACAAAATCATTTTCATATTCCCACCACGAAATACACGAAATACACGAAAAAGACCAAAGCACGGCAAATCCTTGACTTGGGAAGGGCTCTGCGTCCTTTGCGTCTTTGCGGTGAAATGGGAAGTTGATTTTGTCCATCTACTTACCAGAATAGTAAGGCTAATCTTGTAGAGCTATAAAATAATGAACAATTCCCCACCCAACCACCCCCAACTCAGGTGAGGGGCGGTTGTTCATTGCGCTTTAAGCAGTTCAAGCGCGGCCTTCACCAACACGTCTCCCACGTCCGGCGTAAAAACGCTGCTGACCGGCTCGTATCCGCCGTTTTCGAAGGCGCGGCGCGTGGGGATATAGCCCACGCTCCCATTCGCCAGGTCTAAGGGGAAGGTATATCGAAACGGCGAGTCTTCCCTCAGTTGCATCGCCCACTCCACGAACATCTCGGACGGGAAGCCCACAATAGCGACCTCGCCGACACGCAAGATCTGCACCTCCGCCGGGATAAAATCTTTTTCCATTTCGCGCACCCGCATCACGCGCACGGCCTCCACCCGATCCATCGTGAAATCCTTCGTGGGATCGGCCGGCTGGGCCACCACCTGTTTGGCCCATGCGACCTGTTCATCCGTCGCCGTCCTGCACGGCAGACGCACCGCTTGAAGCGCGCTTCCGAGTTCCACCGAGGAGAGAAACGTCAGACGATCCATCGCCTCGGACACCGGCCGGACCAGCGTGCGGCCGATCCGCTCCGCCTCCCCGAAGCTCCTCTGAGGATCGGAACTGTGCACATCGAAATGATTGGTGTTGCCGGAGCAGCCCTTCAAAAACATCAGCGGAAGATTCCGCCCCCGTTTTTCGGAAAGCGCTTGCTCCAGAAAGTACGGAAAATCCGCCGAGATGGCGGTGCCGCTGATCGTATCGAGATGCATCCCGAAACGCACGAGCAAAGCCACCGGGGTTCCATCCGGCTCCGAGATGGAAACCACGCCCACCTCCGGATCAATCGGCCCTTCCGGCCGCCCGAGGTCCGGATTGAGCTTGCCCGGATTGGTCTGCACGCCGCCGCCCTTCATAAAGAATCGGCGATTGAAGGACAATTCCTCCTCTTCCGAGACACCTACGCCGATGCGTACCTTCCGCATCCCTTCTCCGGCGAGTCGAACGCTCTCCGCAATCTTCTCCGGCAGCCCTTCCGCGTACGCTCCATCCACGACCGGCCCGGTGTGCGTGTGGATCGCGTGGATCAATACCGCCTCTCTGGACAGGCCGGACTCCTTTTCGATCCGCGCGCGTGCCGCCTGGGCCACCTCCGCCGGGCATTCCACCAAATCGCACGCCACCAGCGCCCAGCGCCGCTTCCCGTCGTCCAAGACCAACGCCTTCGCATACAGATCATCATGCACCGCATCCGCGATCCGGTCGAAATAATACCCACATACCAACGTTCCCATCGGCGGGGTGATCTTTACTTTCGCGAAACCTGCTTGTACGTGTTTCATCGGTGTATTCTCCTTTTTCAGGGGGGTGCGTGGCGTTGTTGAGGGCGCTGAGAAGATTGCGTAAA